>PUKG01000269.1 GCA_003550445.1 Halobacteroidaceae bacterium | reverse complement strand
CTAATATTCATATCCACCGAGCCGGTGGCTATGAATAACAAGCTCCCCGCCTGCCTGCCCGGCACATATCTCAGGAAAGGTGCATGCTCATTGCATAATTTTTCTATGCTTTGATAACCAGTGTATAAGCAAACTATTCGTAAATGATAAGTGCCGGGGGGCGGTAGAACCTTTTTCATTACTGCAACTCGCAGGAATGAAAAAATGACTTCTCACTTCTCCCAAGCTCAAGCGGAGTCTTCGAGCGCCTGCCCGGCACATATCTCAGGGTAGATGAATAGCTCATAGCGCAAGACTTCTCTGATTTGATAAAAGGTGAACAGGCGAAGCATTAATAGATAAGTGCCTGGGGGCGAGAGACAATAATTTCTTATGCCTTGGCCCAAACCTACATTCAGCATGGCTTTAAGCCTTTTCCCGGCTATGTACGCTTTAGCCGGATGAACCAGAACAATAAACATGTTTTTTCTATCTTCAGCAGCATCAGCTATATGACTTCCTGGATATATATCAGTGGTCGCGGGCATAGCGGTTCTACAATGCTGGATATCATGCTGGGGAACGCCAGTGATATCCAAAGCGTGGGCGAGCTTGTTGCCGGCATGGGACGATACGAAGCCAAGTGCAGTTGCGGGGAGAAATTCAAGAACTGCAGCTATTGGAGAGATGTTCGCATACGGTTCGAAGAAAGAGCCGGTGCTTCCTGGGATGATGCAGTCCAGGAGTCATTGAGACAGGCTCATATCTCGCGGTTGCCGGCAACTATACTTGCTACTTCCGAAACCAAATGGGTAAAGAGGCTCAGGCGCTATTGTGAGCATATCGCCGATTCCTTAAGTCAATCTCAGCAAAAGAGGATTGTGGACTCTTCCAAGGAGATAACAAGGGCGATTTTCTTGCTTCGCTTCGTCCCTGAATCCAGGGTTATTCATCTGATCCGGCATCCTGTTAATGTCTTACAGAGCGACTACAGACGGCTGAATAAGGGCAGCGGACTGAATTATCTCAGAAAACGCCTGCAACCGCGCCGCTGGTATGGACCTTATCTGTTACTGAGCGCCTCGAGTTGGCTGGCTGGCAATCTTCTAGTGGAAGCAATACGCATGATCCACCCTGATAAATACTTAAGAATACACTATGAGGATTTGATCAGGCAGCCTATTGAAGAAGTGGAAAAAATAGAAAAATTCATAGATGTTTCCCTTGATGAAATAAAAAGGAAAATAAAAGAGCAGGAGCCCTTTAAAATAAGCCATAATATTGGCGGAAACCATATGAGAATGAAGGGAAGTTTTGTGCTGGATCCCAAAAAGGCCCATCGAAGCGGGTTGCCTAAACGTTACGCAATTCTGGCCAATATAATCTGCTGGCCTTTGTTGCTGCTTTATGGCTACTCCTGGAGAAAGATCCAATAATATAGCCAGAAACCAAGCGTTTTGAAAACGGTTCATCTGTTGTAACGTTAAATCCGATTACAATCCGGAACAGGGAATTAAATATTTGGCCTTTTATAAGTTTAATCACTTATATTGGAGATAATGAGTGCAAAACCATATTTTAAATGCTTAACCTGAATCATAATAGAAATTGTCTCTATGTCCTGCCTTATCCTGGGTTTTTCTCGCAGTACAGCGGATGCGGAGGGCATGTGGCCCATGCTGCAGGCATCCTGAATGCACTGGCCAGCCGTAGCATCCAGGTACGCGTAATCGCCGAGGAACCGCACGAAATATTGGAACTTAACGGAATAGTTAAGGACATAGTGCCTCTAAAAAGCCATATCCAGGTTATGCGTCAGATTTGGGCCATCAGGCTGCTCTCTCGGCTGCGCTCTGCTGTCCAGAAAGGAAATTATGGCGGATGCTATATGCGGTATTCCGCCAGCTTTGCTCCCTGGATTCCGGCAGCAAAAAGAATCCTGGGAAATACACCCCTGGTACTTGAAGTGAACAGCCTGGGAAGTCAGTGGCGCTCTTTTTTGAGGCCGGTGGACCGAATGGCTTTGAGGTGCCCGGAGCGGGTGGTGTGCATCTCCAGCTCACTGCGTGACTATATTCAGAACCTACTGGCACACAGAGAACACGGCGACATCAGGGTTGTTTTGAACGGGGTGTACCCAGAAAGGTTCAATGTATCTCCTGTCATGCCGGAGACTTCGCAATATATGAATGTAGGCTATGCCGGGGTGCTTAAGGCGGACTACGGCCTGGAGACCCTCATCCAGGCCGGACAGAGGGTCCAAAATCAGGGAATCCATATTCATATTTATGGAGAGGGTCCTTACCGCCGCCAGTTAGAAAGTGAGGCCAGGGGGATTGAAAATATAACTTTCCATGGGGCTGTTCCTTTCACCCAGATGCCAGGATACCTGCTGGGAATGGATGTTTTAGTGTACACTACCAGTAAGAAATATCTATATCAATCTCCCATCAAGCTTTTCGAATACCTGGCTGCAGCACGTCCCATCCTCACTGCCTGTACACCTCAGACAAGAGAACTCCTGGAAGGTAGAGAATGTGCGCTCTTCTTTAATGTGGGGGATTCATCAGAACTTGCTGACAGACTGATCAACCTCTATAAGAATCCACCTTTGCGGCAGTACATGGGACAGGCGGGAAGAGAACTGGCTGTCCGGGAACACTCATGGGATGCAAGACTTAAGGAAATTTTTGACCTTTGAAACCTGGGAACAATGATCATGAGAATAGGGATTTTCGGTCTTGGATACGTTGGCACTGTAAGCGCTGCCTGCTTGGTGCGCGAGGGACACGTGGTGGTTGGGGTGGATGCAGTGGAAACCAAAGTCAGGTCCATGCAGGCAGGAATCACACCAGTACAGGAGCCCGGGGTGCAGGAACTTCTGGAATCCGGGCATAAAAGCGGCCGTCTTACTGCTTCCCTGGATCCCGGCGAAGGTGTGCGGGATGCGGATATGGTTTGGATATGTGTGGGCACACCTTCCTCTTTGGACCGAGGTTTAGATCTTTCGCACGTTGAAGCAGTAGCGGAGCAGATTGGCAGAGCAATGTTTACGACGGGCTCCAGGCCTCTAGTGGTACTGCGCAGCACCGTGCTTCCTGGAAGTATGGACGGCAAAGTTATCCCGGTGCTGGAAGAGGCTTCGGGACTGAAATGCGGAGAGGATTTTGACGCAGTGATTCATCCTGAATTCCTGCGCGAATCTACGGCTATTGCGGACTTTGACGATCCGCCCAAAATAGTTGTTGGAGAGCAGATCCCGGGTGCTGGCGATCCGCTTTGGGAGCTTTACAAAGGATTTGACGCACCGTTTTACCGAATCTCCCTCAGGGAAGCGGAAATGGTCAAGTATTGTGACAACCTCTTTCACGCCCTGAAGATTACCTTTGCCAACGAAATGGGCGCTATCGCGCGAAAAGCCGGTTTAGACTCCCGCCGTGTAGCAGAGGTCTTCTGCTCCGACACCAAGCTGAACATCAGCCCCAAGTATCTGCGACCGGGGTTCGCATTCGGAGGCTCCTGTCTGCCAAAGGATCTGCGGGCCATATTGCGTTATGCCAGCCTTAACTCCATACCCACCCCTATGTTCCAGGCAGTATTGGAAAGCAACAAAATTCAGATAGAGAGCCTTGTGGATCGGATCTGCGCTTATCAGCCAAAGACGATAGGCATGGTCGGGCTGGCATTCAAGCCCAATACGGACGACATGCGCGAGAGTCCCTACGTGGAGGTGGCCAAGCGTCTGATTGGTGAGGGGGCCAGACTGCTTATTTTTGATCCCCACGTGGACCCGGACAATTTGATAGGGGCCAACAAGGCCATGGTGGAAGCGGCGCTTGGACACCTGCGCTCTCTGATGACAAGTTCATTGGCCGATCTGAGGGAAGCAGACCTGATTTTGGTTAATCATCCTGCGGTGGATACGGACCAGGTTCGGGAGTGGCTGGATTCCGGGATACGGATAATCGATCTGGCAGGGATAAAAGGTGTGGGTCGAGTGCAACCCAACTACGAAGGTATATCGTGGTAGAACCGGGTGCTTTCAAGCTTTCCCTCTACTGGAACACCCTGAAGTGGCAGAAGCCGGAGCAGTGGTTACACAGATGCAGGCATACGGCTCAGAATCTAATCTACAAAACATTTCCCGGAGCTGTAAAATCCATCTTGATACAGCGCACCCCGAAAAAGGTGCAGTTCGACCAACCAGATAAGAAGATTGACTGGTTCCCCAAGCGTCCCCGCGGAAAGCACGGCATGTACCGCGGCGAGGATATTCTTCAAGGGCGCTTTACCTTTCTGAACCGCACCAAGGAATTCGGCAGCCGGGTAAACTGGAGGAACCCGGAGCATACATACCTATGGGATTTTAACCTGCACTACTTCGAATACCTGGATGAACTCTTATCATTGGATAAACGCTGTTCGAAAGACACCATAAAGGAATTACTGGGGGCCTGGATCGATAACAATCCCTGTCCTGCCTGGCCGGCCTGGCATCCCTATCCTCTTTCTTTGCGCACAACAAACTGGGTAAAACTGCTTGCCAATCATCCTGAATTTGCTGGCCGGGAGGAGCTGCGCAGCCTGTACTCCCAGTTTTTGTTCCTTGAATGGAATCTGGAAAAACACCTCTTGGCCAATCATCTGCTGGAAAACTCCCGTGCTTTGCTTTTTGGAGGACTCTTTTTTCAGGGCAGTGATGCCAAGCGCTGGTTGAAGACCGCAAAAAGCATTATGCAGCGGGAACTCAGGGAACAAATACTGGAAGGGGGAGGGCACTTCGAGCGCTCGCCCATGTACCATTGCTTGGCTCTGGAAGGACTACTGGATGTTTACGCTTATCTGTCAAGTACAGGAGGCGATACTGGATGGCTATATGGCCCTTTGGAAAAGATGTGCTCCTGGTTGGAGGATATCCGGTGTCCAGACGGTCGTTTTCCTCTTTTCAATGATGCTGCCATGGGCATAAGTTCCTACCCTGAAGAGATCCTGGATCATGCCGGAAAAATTCTGGGCAGAAAGCCCCGATCCCAGTTTGACAGGGCAAGGGATTGCGACCAACTCTTCATCCTGGAAGAAAATCCAGTTTTCTGTGCTGTGGACGGCGCTCCCATCGGACCGGACTATAATCCGGGACACGCGCATTCGGACAATTTCACCTATGAGCTTTATGTGCGGGGCAAACCCCTGGTAATTGACGGTGGAACCTTTTCCTATGATAATGATTCCCAACGTTTTGCCTTTCGCAGCACAGCAGCCCACAATACAGTAATCATAAACGGATTGGAGCAATCTGAGGTATGGGCGGGATTCCGGGTGGGCAGACGCTCCAATCCTGAACAGGCAAAAGCTGAAGATTCTGGGCAGCTCCTGTTTTTTCAGGGCAGGTACCGTAATCAGGTAAAGCCGAGTCAAGGGATAGTGCACGAAAGGATAATAGTTATTAAGCCCCCTGAATGGATGCTTGTATGGGATACTATCCAGGCCCGGGGTGATATTGAAGCCTGCAGCTTTTGCCGTTTTGCCCCTGGCTGGATGGTGCATGAAGAAAAAAATCTTTGCCTGCTTCGACATGACAGCGGGGATCAGGTGGTATTGTATCCTTTGCTGACGGACAGCTACTTCCTGCGAGACAGCGTATACGCCCCGGAGTTCGGCAGAAAAATACCAGTGCAGCAGCTGTTGTTTGCTGCAAGCGGCAGCCTGTACCTGGAAACCGGATACTTTTTTCACTTCCAGGCAGGGGCAGATATAAGACCTATCAACATTTCACGCAGAGATAGGCTCTTGGAAATAAGTCTTACCGGATCAACAAACATTGTCCATCTAGACCAGGCAGGTTTATGAAAATACTGCTGCTTTCCCCGAGAATGCCGCATCCCCTGGGAAAAGCGGACAGCATGACAGTATACCGACTGATCCGCTATTTCGCCCAGCGGCATGAAATATATCTGGCGTGCTTCTACAGCGAGGACTCTGAACTGGAGCATCTGCCGGAGCTGAACAGATTCTGCCGGGTGGTGAAGTGTATAAAACTCAGTAAGTGGCGGCCAGTTCTCAACATGGCTAATATAAAAAACGGCAAACTACCCTTGCAGGTGCTGTACTATCTGGACCCTAGCATGCAGAAGACAGTGGATGAAATTATGCGGCGCTACAAGCCTGATCTGGCTTATGCCCACCTGATTAGAATGGGCGAGTACCTGAAGGATCTTTCTGGCCCTCCCCGGGTGCTGGCGATGCAGATATCCCAGACCCTGAACTACAGGAGAATGATCGCCAACATTCCCTCTCTGACCTACAAGGCTTTGTACCGCCTGGAATACAACAGGGTCCGTAAATATGAGCCGAAGATCACCAGGTATTTCGACAGCTGCCTGCTCATCTCAGAAAAAGACAAAAAGGCCCTGGACGGACACGAGCGGATCGAAAACATCTTTTACTCTCCGCACGGGGTGGATGTAGATTTTTACACCAATACGGATAATGCTGAGAAGGAAAACGCCATTCTCTTCTGCGGGGTCCTGGAGACACCGACCAATATGGATGCAGTGCTCTATTTTTATAATCAGATTTATCCTATGGTAAAAAAAAGTGTCTCTGATGTGCGGCTTTACCTGGTGGGCAAAAATCCTCCGCGGGCGATAAAAAGCCTGGCCCAAAAAGATCCCTCTGTGATTGTAACTGGATTCGTTAAAGATGTCCGTCACTACTACGTCAAGGCCAGGGTAGGGGTTGACCCTCTTCGAATTGGTGCAGGGTTACAGAACAAGCTCTTGATCGGTATGAGCATGGGACAGCCCATGGTTTGCACATCCATAGCAAATGAAGGCATCCAGGCAGAACCAGGCAAGGAAGTAATCATCGCGGATGCTCCTGAAGAGTTCGCTTCAGCTGTAGTGGAACTTTTGAGCAATCCTGAGAAGGCGGGTATTTTGGCAAACAACGCCAGAAAATATGTAGAGAAAAAATGGACCTGGGAATATCATTTTCAGCAACTGGAGAAACACTTTGAAAGTTTAGTGTAAATCAGGGCCTGCCTTTATTAACATTTTCCAGTACAATAGTTAACTTCTAGCTGAAAACAGGCCAAAAGCTTTTCGAAACCATTAGAGCTTACATGTTCACACCAGTAATAATGGCCGAGGGCTCGGTTACCAGGATCTGGCCTATGTCCCGGAAGTATTATCCCAAGCAGTATTTATTCTTTGCAAATGAAATGAGCACACTGCACTAAACCTTGAAAGAACTGGAGGGGTTACCTTGCCAGAGTCCCTTGTTGGTCTGCAATGAAAAGCAGCGTTTTTTGGTCTGCTGAGCAGCCGCGCAGGATGAGTGTTGAAGATGCGCCGATACTGCTGAGCCGGATGGCCACAATTGAATCGCTAAGCAGATACAGACCCCTGCCTTGATATCTGTTCCGGTATGAAGTAGAATATAATATCTTTTTAAGGGTTCAACGGATATTGCCAATTCTGTAACACTTCCATCCGGATAAATAAAATATATGGGCTTTTGTGAACTCCAGGTCCAGGAGATCATTATCCTGGGGCTGGTTTTTTTCATGTCCCTGGTCCTGTCCTTGGGGCTGACCCCGCTCGCGGACCGCGTGGCCTGGAAAGCCGGCCTGATTGACCGGCCAGGAGCCAGAAAGATGCATTCGGATTGCGTATCCAGGGCTGGCGGACTGGCCATAGTCACTTCCCTGTTTCTGACTCTTTTTATTCTCCTCAATTGGCAAGAAGAATTAACCGCATTCTGGGCAGGAGCCGGAATCCTGGTTCTGGCGGGACTGCTGGACGACAGAATCAGGTTGACGGGCAAATACAAGTTTGCAGCCCAGGTCCTGGGTGTCGGGCTCTTCATGTATCTAAGCGGGTACACGCTGAAGAACCTGGGGGATATATTCGGATTCGGCCCGGTGGAGCTGGGGGCTCTGGCTCCCTGGTTTACAGTCTTTGCCATGGTGGGCGTAATCAACGCCCTCAATCTCTCGGACGGTCTGGACGGCCTGGCCGCGGGCATGGCCGGTATCGCCTGCCTCTTTTTCATCCCCTTTGCCTATGCCCTGGAAAGCTGGATCTACCTTATCATTCTCACCGGCTTCTTCGGGTCTCTTCTGGGGTTCCTCCGCTTCAATGTTCAGCCTGCACGCCTCTTCATGGGGGACGTGGGCAGCATGTTCCTGGGCTTTTCCCTGGCAGCCGCGGCTGTAGTTCTTAGCCAGGAGGAAACAGTGGGCAAACAGGAATATCTGCCTGTAACCGCTTTGATCATCCTCAGCCTGCCCATCTGGGATACTCTGTTTGTTATGGTAAACCGTATTATCCGGTTAAGAAATCCCTTCCGGCCGGACAAAAGCCATCTGCACCATCGCCTGCTTCGGCTCGGATTCAGCTACGAGGTCACTGTCAGCCTGATATACGGAGTCATGTTCTTCATGGGCCTCTGCGCCTGGCTGGCGCGTCCCCTGCCGGAATGGGCTCAGTTCTATTCCCTGCTGGGTTTTTATATCCTCCTGTATGCAGGCATATGGGGCATGGAAAAAAAGACTGCCCGCCATGGACCTGATACCAGCATAATACCCTCCTTGGGATCAGCCAGGGGAGCTGCCGCCAGAACCATGATCCTGGCAGCAAGGCACGGCAAAAAGCTGTTCATACCCATCTGGACAGCATTCCTGCTTCCTGCTTTTTTTGTCGGACAGAACTCCGGTACAGGCATGCTGTACTATATCCTGTTCATTGCTATGATCTTATGCCTATACTATCCGTGGAAAGGCAAAAAAACGCATATGTCCCTGGCCCACGGGCTCATATACTTCGGGATCTTTTCGGTTCTTCTTGTTTATACTGCCAATCTCATTGACACCATCTGGTATATACCCGGCATGAGCCTTCTGGCAGGGATCTCAGCTGTCTGGACTATTGCCCGGGTGTGGAAAACTCCCAGGATCAAGACGCTTCTGCCCAGTGGTTTCGAATTTCTGCTTCTGGGCGCTGCCATTGTCGCCCCTGTGCTTCTGCACTACACATTCGATGTGGATGAGCAGTTCAGAAAATTTCTTGTTTTAAGCTTTGTTTTCTCCGTGCCCCTGCTAATGTTCCTCAAGGCCTATCTCAGGCGCACTCCCTCCTCCAACCGCTGGTTCATCTGCTATCTCCTGCTGGTACTGGGCATCATGGCGGTTTTGTAGGAAGTTTTAAGTGTTAAGCGGTTGTTGCTTATGCGGTTAAAGTGATTGGGTGATCAGGGGTTAAGGGCCGGGGTATTGTTTGTATGTCTACGGGACCTGTTTTGGATCTTTCGCGATCGTACTTCTGAAATATTTTACCGCCCGTTCGCAGACTCACTCAAGGCTCGAAGGGCGCCAAGGTAAGAAATTCAGCTTTGCGGGGTAGCCCCGGATCTGATCCGGGTCATACCGCAAAGCTGAAACTTGCCATCAGGCACCCATTTTAACCCTTTGAAATATATTATAATAACTGGTAATTATCCAGTTATTGCTTTATGTCATAAACATTCTCGTTAAAATGGGTGCCTGATAACTTCGCCGTAAGGCGTGGCAGCCTTTGTCTCTGCTGTAGTCCATGATAAAAGCGAATCTCTTGGAATGGACAACCCAGAAGAGACAAAACCCTTCTTCTTCGTAAACTCTGCTGCTTGAGCGATCCCGCCAAAGGCCGGAGAGCGGGCGAGAGACAAAAATGCCTTACGCTTCGGCCCGTCTTGAATTAATAATGGGTTGAGTCTACAATAGCAGCGAGTTGCGGGAAAAATGCTGAATCTTCAAAAATACCTACAGGAGAAGGGTATGAGCAATAATAAGAGCGCGGTAGAAATCCTTACCCATGATGTGCTCCAACAAATATTTCCACCCCAGAGAGGGAATGATTTTTTTGAGGCCCTGTACGGCGATCCCGAGGAGGGCACTTTCGACATAGAACTGGCCCTGGCG
>PUKG01000292.1 GCA_003550445.1 Halobacteroidaceae bacterium | reverse complement strand
TATTTATTAGTAAATGCCGGGGAAGATATTGATAAAAGAACCCGGGCCTTCAAACAGTTAAAAAAGAAAGCTACCTTTTTGGAAATTCAATCCCTTAAAGGTCAGAACCTCCATTCCTGGATAAAAAACCAGGTTGAAAAAAGGGGGAAAATAATAGACCGGGAGGCCCTTTTGTTTTTAGAGTATGCTTTTCATAACCGCCTTTATGTTATTGAAAACGAATTACAGAAAGTATTCCTTTTTATGGGAGAGGAGAAAAAAATAACCCGATCATTGTTGGAAGAAATAATTTCCATTGACCGGGTTTTGCATGAAAAGTTTGTATTTGAGTGGGTTGATGCAATTAGTAATCAGGAAAGCAGAAAAGCATTGGAAATGCTCGGGGAGATGCTTCGCCAGGGAATAAGCCCCGTTTACCTGTTTACAATGCTGGCCAGGCAAATTCGGCTTCTAGCCTTGTGCTGGGAATTAAAAAGAAAGGGTTTCTCTCATCAAAAGGCTGCCAAAAGGCTTGGGGAACATCCCTTCCCTATCCAGAAATGTTACGGGTTCACAGATGGGTTTTCTTATCAGGAACTGGCATTTCTCTGGCAGGAGGTTTTTGCAGTATCGGAGCGAATTACCGGGGGACAGATGGACTGGCAACCTTCCCTGGAAATGTTTTTATTCCGCTGGAAGGATTTTAAAAAAAGAAAAACCCCCTCCTGATCGGGAGGCGGGTTAGATCTTAAGAAACCGTTTTATTATAAAGGCGAGTCAGGCGGGATTTTTTTCGGGCAGCATTGTTTTTATGAATAATTCCTTTCGCCACACTCTGATCGATAATTTTTTGGGCTTTAACCAGTTCCTGGGAGGATTTTTCCTTGTCCCCTTCTAGAGCGGCCCTTTCAAAGCGCTTGATAGCCGTTTTGAGTCTAGATTTTAAAAGCCGATTACGGCGAGTTTTTCTTTCGGTTATCCGCACACGCTTTTTTGCTGATTCGATAATGGGCATGGTTTCACCTCCTCTAGGCATTTTTGCAACATATAAATTCTATCACGCCTTAAGAGGAAATGCAAGAGGGAAAAAAGGAAGTATATGGGGACAATTGATCTTTTGGGATTTTTTATAAAGGGGAGGGATTGTATTGTATGTGAGTACTCATTTTGTTACGGGTGCGGCAATCGGGAAAATGGTTGGAAATAATTGGATCGCCTTTATCCTGGGAATTTTAAGCCACATTATTTTAGACATTATTCCTCATCATGATTACAGGGGAAAAAAAGGGGCATTTCTGGATACATTGATCACCGGTGCCATGGCCCTCTGGTTATTTTCCTCTCCCTCTTATGTTTTCTGGGGGGCAATAGGTGCAACAATTCCAGATCTGGAAGTTATTATTAGCTATGTTTTCTTTAAAAAAAAGGGTCCCCGTTTTTTTCCAACCCACAGCGGAAAATTTACCCACCGAGCATGGAAATGGCCTGGAGGTTTTGTAATTCAAGTGGGTATTATGCTGGGAGCGGTTTTGTTTCTCCTGCGAACAATTCCTCGATTTGTCGGTTGACAAAGGACTTCAGTGGTGTTATTTTATTGATAGGATGTTAGCACTCGGGTTGTTAGAGTGCTAAGCAGGGGGGTGAGGCTGATATGGAAATGAATGAAAGGAAAAAGGGGATTTTAAAAGCCGTAATCAATGAATACATTCTTACTGCAGAACCAATAGGGTCCAGAACTATTTCAAAGAAATATGATTTGAACGTTAGTTCTGCCACGATAAGAAATGAAATGGCAGACCTGGAAGACTTGGGCTACCTCCAACAACCGCATACCTCCGCCGGGCGTATTCCTTCAGATAAGGGGTACCGTTTTTATGTTGACAGCCTGATTGATGTTGAAAAAATTCCTCAAAGCTTTGAAGAAATGGTCAGGAAAAAATACCTGGACCGGAAAAAAGAGGTTCAGGATATTGTCCAGGTTACCTCAAGAATGCTTTCCCACCTGACCAGGTATACAGCCCTTGTTGCCAGTCCAAGTTCCCCGGAGTATTTTTTCCAACATCTCCAACTTGTCCCCCTGGAGGGGAAAAAAGTTGCAGTTATTGTTGTAATTAGTTCCGGAATAGTTCAGCATCAGACGGTAACCCTCCAGAACAGGCCTTCTCGCCAGGAACTGGAATATATATCCCGGTTAATAAATGATAGATTACAGGGGCTTCCCCTGGGGAAAATCGGCAATGAGATTTTCCGAGACCTGGAAAAGGATTTGCGGGATCGAACCATTTTCCGGGAACTTTATAAATCCCTTGTGGAATTTCTCTCAGATGAAGGAATTAGCCAGGAATGGGGTAAAATCCATCTTGACGGAGCTACAAACATTCTTGAACAGCCCGAATTTTCCGACCTGGAAAAGGTTAAGGTTTTCCTTAAGCTTTTTGAGCAGGAAGAAATGTTAAAACAGTTGTTGAATAAAATTCCTTCCCAGGGGTTAAAGGTTGTAATCGGAAAAGAAGTTCCCCTGGAAGAGATCAGGGATTGCAGTCTTGTAGTTGCGGACTATTCCTTCCAGGACAAAACAGTGGGGAAAATGGCAATTCTTGGGCCAACAAGAATGAATTACCCTAAAGTAATGGCTACAGTTAATTTTATGGCAGAAGGTTTGAGCAAGGTTTTGCGTGAGGAGGATTGAGAATGGAGTTTTCCAAAAAACAAACCGGAAAAACAGAAGAAGAAACAGGCCAGGAAAAAAAGGAAGCCAGGAGCAAAAAAAGAGAGGAGAAAGAACATAAGCAGGAAATAAAGGAACTAAAAAAAGAAATTGAAAAGATCAGGGAACTTATGGAAAAAAAAGAGGAAGAAAACGAACAACTAGTTGCTCGCTTACAAAGGGCTAAAGCGGATTTTTCTAATTATAAGAAAAGGATTGAAAAAAATCGTTTTACTGATAAGCTAAGGGCCCAGGAAGAATTGATCCTGGATCTTTTGCCTGTTTTGGATAATTTTGAACGCGCCCTGCAGGTAAATCCTGAAAATAAGGAAGCGAAAAACCTCTGTAAGGGTGTGGAGATGATTTTCAAACAACTCTGGACCGTTCTTCAGCAAATAGGGTTGCAGGAAATTGAGGCTTTAGATAAACCTTTTGATCCCAACCTTCATGAAGCTGTGGAAAGGATTTGTCTGGAGGACAAACCAGCAGAGATGGTCGTTGAAGTAGTTCAGAAAGGTTACAAAATGGGAGATAGGGTCCTTCGACCATCAATGGTAAAAGTTAATAAAGGAGGCGACGATGATGAGTAAAGTTCTTGGAATTGATTTAGGTACTACTAACTCCTGTATGGCAGTTATTGAAGGAGGAGAAGGTACGGTAATACCAAATGCAGAGGGTTCCCGAACCACTCCCTCGGTGGTCGGGTTTTCCAAAAAAGGGGAAAGACTGGTTGGCCAGGCTGCAAAAAGGCAGGCTGTCAGTAATCCCAATAATACGGTTACATCAATAAAAAGAAAAATGGGTAGCGATTTTAAAGCGAAAATGGGGGATAAGGACTATTCTCCTCCGGAAGTTTCTGCAATGATTTTACAAAAAATGAAAAAAGACGCTGAGGAATATCTGGGCCAGGAAATCAAACAGGCAGTTATTACCGTTCCCGCCTATTTTAGTGATAGCCAGAGGCAGGCGACCAAAGATGCGGGGAAAATTGCTGGTCTTGAAGTTTTGCGGATCATCAACGAACCAACTGCCGCTTCTCTTGCTTACGGCTTGGATAAAAAGAAGGACGAGAAAATTCTTGTTTATGACCTGGGCGGTGGAACTTTTGACGTCTCTATCCTGGAGATAGGTGACGGGGTTTTTGAAGTTGTTGCTACCAGTGGAAACAACTATCTTGGTGGCGATGATTTTGACCAGCGCCTGGTTGAGTATATGGCTGATCAATTTAAAAAAGAAGTTGGCGTTGACCTGCGCAAGGATCGAATGGCAATGCAGCGCCTGGTTGAAGCTGCAGAAAAAGCAAAAGTTGAACTCTCTGGGGTAATGTCTACCAATGTAAACCTTCCTTTTATTACCCAGACTGAAGATGGTCCTCAGCACCTGGATATTGATATTACCCGGGCCAAGTTCGAAGAATTAATTGATGATTTTATTGAAAAAACAATGGGACCAACTCGACAAGCCTTAAAAGACGCCAAACTATCTCCAAAAGATATTGACGAAATTATTCTGGTAGGAGGTTCGACAAGGATCCCTGCTGTTCAAAAAGCAATTAAAAACCTGCTCGGGAAAGAACCAAACAAAGGGGTAAACCCTGACGAATGTGTGGCTATTGGTGCGGCAATTCAAGGTGGTGTTCTTGCTGGAGATGTTGACGACATTGTTCTCGTTGACGTTACTCCCCTGTCCCTGGGTATTGAAACCCTGGGAGGAGTTTTCACAAAACTCATCGAACGAAATTCCTCAATACCTACAAGCCAGAGTAAAATTTTCACTACTGCTGCTGATAACCAGACCTCTGTAGATATTCATGTTCTCCAGGGTGAGAGAGCAATGGCTAAAGATAATAAAACTCTGGGAAGATTCCAGCTTACAGATATTCCACCTGCTCCCCGAGGAGTTCCCCAGATCGAAGTTTCATTTGACATTGACGTAAACGGAATTGTAAATGTTTCCGCAGTTGATAAGGGTACAGGGAAGAAGAAAAATATCACCATCAAATCATCCTCAGGTTTAGGCGAAGATGAAATTGAAAAGATGGTGAGTGAAGCCCAGCAATATGAAGAAGAAGACAAGAAGAAAAAAGAAGAGGTTGAAACTCGAAATGAGGCTGATGGTCTGGTCTTCCAGGTAGAAAAGACCCTTAAAGAATCCGGTGACAAACTTGACCCCGAGTTGAAAGAAAAGGTTGAAAATGCCAAGAAAGAACTAGAGGAAGCATTAAAAGGAGATGACATTGAGCCAATCCGCGAGAAAAAGGAAGCATTAACTGAGGTCCTGCATGAAGCAAGCACCCAGATTTATTCCAAAATGCAGGAGGAAGAACAAAAACAGCAACAGGAAGCTCAGGCTGGCCAGGGAGGCTCTTCTTCAGAACAGGATAACGTTTATGACGCTGATTTTAAAGAAGTTGATGACGAGGAAGAAGACCAAAAGTAGTAAGAGGTGGTGACCGTTTTGGCGGCCAAAAAAGACTATTATGAAGTCCTGGGTATCAACCGGGACGCCGAACAAGAGGACATAAAAAAAGCATATCGGAAATTAACCAGGAAATATCATCCTGATAAAAATCCTGACGATCCCCAGTCTGCAGAAAAATTCAAAGAAATAACAGAAGCCTACAAGGTGTTATCAGATCCCCACAAGAGAGCCCAATATGACCGCTACGGTCACGCGGGAATGGAAGGCGCTGATTTTGGCGACTTTGGTGATTTCAGCCAGGATTTCAGCGGCTTTGAAGATATATTTGATATGTTCTTCGGCGGGCGGCGGTCCAGAACATCTCGCCGGCCCCGCCGGGGGGCAGATCTGCAATACCAGATGAACCTCAAATTTGAGGAAGCGGCTTTTGGTGGGGAAAAAGAGATAAATATTCCCCGGGTTGAGAATTGTCCTGATTGTGGTGGCAGCGGGGCTCAAGCGGGATCCCATCCTGAAACCTGTCCCCAGTGTGGGGGAAGAGGCGAGGTAAGCTACCGCCATCAAACTGCTTTTGGTAGTTTTGTCCAGGCCAGAACCTGCGAACGCTGCCGGGGAGAAGGGCAAATCATAACTGATCCCTGTAAAACCTGCAATGGGCAGGGGCAGGTTCGTCGACAGCGGACTCTAAAAGTAAATATTCCCCCCGGAGTGGATACCGGACACAAATTGAGAATGGCCGGGGAAGGTGAAGCGGGCCCCAACAATGGTCCCCCGGGGGATTTATACATCATAATTGAAGTCGAACCCCATTCTATTTTTAAACGAGAAGGAAGTAACCTGTACTGCGAGGTGCCCATAAGTATCGTCCAGGCAATTATGGGAGATGAAATCAAGGTTCCGACCCTGGAAGGCAAAGTTTCCCTGAAAATCCCCCCAGGAACCCAGCCGGGAAGGAAATTCCGGTTGAAGAATAAGGGTTTACAAAACATTCAGGGTTATGGTCGTGGAGATCTTTACGTCCAGGCCAGAGTAGTAATTCCCGAAAATATTAACCGGAAACAAAGAGAATTATTGGAAGAATTTGCCCGAATCAGCGGCGATGAGATCAATCCTGAACAAAAAGGCTTTTTGAAAAAAGTTCGGGATGCCTTTGGGGTGTGATGATTTGAAATTTAAAGAAGTCTATCTGGAAATAAATCCTGAAGTTAAAGAAGCCCTGTATCCAATACTCCAGGCAGAAGATTTAGGAGGATGGAACTGGGTTGAAAAGGGCAGCCGACTGGGCTGCCTTTTTTACCTTCCTGCAAACCGGGAGTGGCGAGAGAAGTGTGAGAGGATTAAGGAAAAAGTTGAAGGATTACAGGAATTTGACTTGGAGCCAGGTCCGGTTTTTTATAGTGCCCGGGATATTAATTCTTGCTCCTGGGAAAAGCTGATTAAAGAAGCGGGTGAACCCCGCCAGGTTCTCGAAGGTTTTTGGGTCATACCACCCGATTATTTAAAAGCAAAGATCCCCCAGGGAATGTTTATTAAACTTCGGGGTGGGATGGCTTTTGGGACAGGAGATCATCCCAGTACAAGGCTGGCCCTTGGGCTTATTCGGGATTGGCTGAGAAATTATGATAAAATACTGGACCTGGGAACAGGAAGCGGAATTCTGGCAATTGTTTCTGCTAAGCTTGGAGCGAAAGAGGTTACGGGTATAGATAATGATCCTGAAGCAGTTTCTCTGGCCCGGGAAAATGTTAAGCTGAATAAGTTCGAGGATAGGGTGGAAATTAAAGAAGGCGACCTAATTAAAGGCTTAAAAGGTCCTTATTCTGGTGTAATTATTAATATCCTTTACCCCCAGATTGTTTCGATATTGCCCGAACTTGATAAAATCACCGAAAAAAAAGCAGGTCTGGTTCTTTCAGGTATTCTTTTCAAACAACTTCCCCAGCTCCGGGAAAAGATAGCTCTGAGTCCTTGGGAAATCATTGACACCAGGGTTGAAGGAGATTGGACAGGTCTTTATCTGGAAAAGAAGGGGTGATTTTTTGACCAACATTTTTGTTGCCCGGCCCTTTAAAGAGGGAGATGAGGTTTCTTTAACCGGGGAGGATCATCACTATCTTTCTCGGGTTTTAAGGATTTCTCCGGGCGAAAAACTCAACATCCTCGATGGTAAAGGCGGGGTTTTTTTAAGTAAAATAAAAGATCTCAAAAAGAATGAAACCCTGATCGGGGTTGAAAAAAGGTTGGAGGTTAACAACGAGCCCCGGATGAAAATAAATCTCCTGCAAGCCGTACCTAAAAAGGATAGATTTGAGTATATCCTTGAAAAAGGGACTGAAATTGGGATTGTTTCGTTTTTTCCACTCCACTCCCGGCGAACAATAAAGAAAGTAGAAGGGAAGAAACTTGCGGGAAAACTCGAAAGGTGGCAGAATATAATTAAAAACGCTGCCCAGCAATCGGGGAGGACTGTTTTACCTCAAATTAAGGCACCGCTGGAATGGGAAGAATTACAGGATTTTGTTAAGGGTTTTGATATTATATTATGGGCCTGGGAGGGTTCGGGTAATTCTGTGCAGGATGTATTGAAGGTCCGGGGTGAGGAAGAAAATATTCTCCTGGTTATTGGCCCGGAAGGAAGTTTTACAGGCCAGGAGGAGAAGGAGCTTTTGGAAATGGGATTTTCTGATTTTTCCCTGGGGAAAAGAATTCTGCGTAGTGATACCGCAGGACTGGTTGCGGCATCAATAATTTTACACCTCACCGGAGATTTGGGGGAATAAAATTTGGCGAAGGTTAAAGTTGTTACCCTTGGTTGCAAGGCAAATCAATACGATAGCGAACAGCTAAAAAAAGAATTCCAAAATAAGGGCTGGGAAATAGTTTCGGGGGATCAGGTTCCTGATATTTTCCTTGTAAATTCATGTACAGTAACAAATGAAGCATCCCGGCAGTCCCGGCAGCGCTTGAGAAAAATGAGTAAGGAAGGGAAAACTCCTTTTCTGGTCCTTTACGGTTGTTACCCCCAGGCTTATCCCCAGCAAACCGAAAAGATTCCCGGCGTAGATCTGGTTATAGGGCGGCAGGATTTTGATAAAACTGTGGAATTAATTGAAAGTGCAAGTGGAATAAAACCCCTGAGAAAGAAAGCAGATCAGGATCTGTTTTTTTTCAACAGAACCAGGGCCTTTTTAAAAATTGAAGAGGGTTGTGAATCCTTCTGTTCTTACTGTATTGTCCCCAGGGCTCGGGGAAGGGTCTGGAGCAAACCGGTTGATGAAATTTTGGAAGAAATTGAGGCCCTGATTACGAGCGGCTTCAAAGAAGTGGTTTTAACCGGCATTCACCTGGGTTTTTATGGAAAAGACCGCAGAGGAAATCTTTCCCTGGAAAAAGTTATAGAAAGAATTCTTGAAACCCCCCTGCCCAGATTAAGGTTGAGCTCCCTTGAAATTAACGAGGTGAGTGAAGAATTACTTGATTTAATGGAGGGAGAAAATGCTCTTTGTCCTCACCTCCATTTGCCTTTGCAGAGTGGAAGTGATAAAATACTCGAAAAAATGAACCGAAAATATAAAGCTCGGAATTTTTTGGCCAAAACAAATTATTTCAAGTCGAGAATTCCCGATCTTGGTTTAACTACAGACGTAATGGTTGGTTTCCCTGGTGAGGCCGAGGAAGATTTCGACAAAACTGTTGAGATGGTAAAAGAGGTTGGTTTTAGTCGTATCCATGTTTTTTCTTATTCTAAAAGGGCAGGTACTCCTGCAGCCCGGATGAACCAGCAAATAACTGGACCCGAGAAAAAAAAGAGAAACCAGTTTTTGCGAGCGATTGGGGAAGAACAACAGGCCATGTTTAATTCGAAATATTTAGGTAGAGAAATGGAAGTTTTAGTTGAGGGAACAGAACCCACCCAGGGTTGGTCTTCCAATTACATTAAATATTATTTCGAAGAGGATTTGGAGCAGGGGGAGTTAATTAAGGTAAAAGGAGAAAAACTTTTCCAGGATGGCATATGGGGAAAGGAGGTCTAACATGGCAGATTGCATTTTTTGCAAAATTGTTGAAGGGGAAATACCGGCACAAAAAGTATATGAAGATCATGAATTCCTTGTTTTTGCCGATTTGAAACCCCAGGCACCTGTTCACCACCTGGTAATTCCCAAAGAACATATCTCCAACCTTATGGAGATTAAGGACCAAGATCTTCTGGGACGTCTTTTTGGCGTCATCCAGAAAGTCGCCCGGCAGGAAGGGATTTCTGAAAAAGGGTTTCGGGTTGTAAATAATTGTGGAGATGATGGTGGACAGACGGTTGGCCACATTCATTTTCACCTTCTGGGTGGGCGTTTTATGGAGTGGCCCCCCGGATAGATTTGACAGGGTTTTCCCACCGTTATATAATGTTTATAGCAATGCGGAAGCTGGGAGGGGGGATACTTTACAATGGCTGAGATTAGAATAAAGAAAAACGAATCTCTGGATAAGGCCCTGCGGCGTTTTAAGAATAAATGCCGTAAGACTGGTGTCTTCCAGGAGGCAAAAAAAAGACGTTACTATGAAAAGCCGAGTGATATTCGCAAGAAAAAAGAAGCCTCTCGGCGACGTGGGCGTGGATAAGGGAGGTAGGCCATGTCGTCCCTAAAGGAAATATTGCTGGAGGACATGAAAAAAGCAATGATAGAAAGGTCAGAAATCCCGTTGGCGGCAATCAGGACAACAAGAGCTGCAATAAAAAATGAGGAAATATCCAAGCGGAAAGACCTTTCTGACGGCGAAGTAGTGGAAATTCTAAAGCGGGAAATCTCTCTTCGCCGGGAAGCAAGGGATGAGTACCGGCGGCTGG
>PUKG01000087.1 GCA_003550445.1 Halobacteroidaceae bacterium | reverse complement strand
GTAAGATAAATCCCAACAACTCCACAGGTAAAACCAACATTATATAGGTTAAAACCCTGATGGTTATGCAAAACATGGGAAGCCATTGCAGGAAGAATCATTCCTGTTCCAAATCCAATTAAAACTCCGGGAAAATACCCCCACCCGAGACCAAAAGCAACCTGGGAAACAAGGGGGCCAAGTGCTGTTCCAAAAAGGGCAACCACAATAACAGACCGGAATGTATCTTTTTTCAGATATGCAGCAAAGGCCACTCCCAGAATAATTGGCCAGATATTTATTGGCGTTTTGCCAAAAAGCCCAAAACCGGCCATTGTAAAAATTGCTGCGATAGTTGGGCCAGAAAAATGAGTTTTGCTGAAATAAATTAAAGCCAGCCCCATTAAGCCAACCAGCCCTGCATTAATAAGGGTTGCCCCAACTCCCCCAACGAAAAAATAATCGGAAATTAATACTCCCGGGGTTATCATAATTTCCTTAAAACCCACCCAGGTTGAAGAAATTGTTTCTCCGGGCCATAATAACCCAATAACTACAAGTGCAAGCATGTAAAGGGAAAAAATTAGATAGCGTTTTTTTTCATCCATTTTTGGTGCCCCTTTTTTGTTTTGTTTTTTTATTGGTTAGGCAAAATAAAACCATCTAAATCCCCACCACTTTTTTCTCTTCTCTTCCCGCTAAAAACATCCCGAAAACAATCAATAAACCCCCAATATAACTCGGTCCTGGCAAAACTTCTCCCAGGTAAAAAAAGGCAAAAATTGTTGCAAAAACCGGTTCCAGGGCAAAAGCCAGAGCGGCAAAGGTTGCAGAAATAACCTGCTGAGCCTTGTGTTCCCAGAGATAAGCAAGGGCAGTTGCCCCAATACCCATATAAGCAATTTGAAACCACTGGATCCCTGTTAAAAAGCTAACCTCCCAGGGATTGTACGGAGCAAAGATAACTGCCAAAATCCCCATTAAAAAAGCCATAAATAAAATTTGCAGGGCCACAAAAGGAGGCCCGTCGGCCTCAGGGGCATAGCGGGAAACAAAAACAATATAAAAAGCGAAGCAAATTGCACACAAAAAAACAAGAAATTCTCCAATACCGAATTGAAGCCGATCAACATAATTTAACAGGTAAAGACCAACCACAGCAAGAATGGCTCCAAAAAGGCTTTTTTTGCGTAAGCTCTCCTGTCCTAAAACAAGGGCAATTATTGGAACTAAAATTACTGATAGACCAGTGATAAAACCTGCCTGGGATGCGGTTGTCCAGTTCAGGCCAAGAACCTGGGTTAGATAACCTGAAAAAAGAATAAAGCCCATTAAAAGCCCCTGTTTTAAACGAGTAAAATCAAGGCTTTTCCAGCGTCTCCCCGACCAAATGGCAAGAAATATTCCCGCAAGAAAAAACCGCCAGAACAAAAAATTAAACAGAGAAACCTGGTCTAAAAGGTCTTTCATTACCGCGAATGTTGTTCCCCAGATAAAGGCCACCAGAATTAATAAAAAAGCCCACCTGTTTACGTTCCCGTCCATTAACCGGCCCTCCTTGGTAACAAAATCCTGCTAAAAAGAAGGGTTACTCCTATGGCCAGAATTAGGCGAAATACAACAAGAACAAAAAAATTCGCCCCAACAGCAACAAAAAGAAGGGTATCTTCAAAGAGGGAGTGACAGAGGGATAGAAAAAGACAAATTAACCACATTTCCTGGGGAGAAATTTTCCCCTCCCTCGAGGACTGTATTAAAACCCCTGCTCCATAGGAAAGGCCTAAAAACTGACCAACCAAAAAGGGGACTCCGGCATGAGGAGAAAGGTTGAATTTCCGCAAAAATGGTACCAGAGGCCGGGTTAATTTTTCCAAAAGCCCGTACCCTTTCAAAATTTCTAACCCTATCATTAAGGGGACAATAATAAGAAAAATTTTAATTACCATTTCCCCCAGTCCCAAAATCATTTCCAAAAAAATATCTAAAATTGCCCCCATCAGAAAACCTCCTGGTTAAAGGTAGCTTGAAAAAATTATAAAATCAGGTTCATTATTAGCCCACTAATTAAAGAAAAACCTATCCTGAGAAAAAGAAGGCCTTTTACTGCAACTCCAGCCTGTTTTATTACAACACTCTCCATGGGAAGGCTGTGAGAAATTGTAAGCATTACTCCCAGAATTGTTATTTCTCTAATACCCAATTCCAGGCCAGATATTGCTCCTACTGCAGCATATATATTAATCCCCTGGCCTAAAAACAGCACCATAACTGCCTCTCCTGGAAGACCAAAAAAAGCCATAGCAGGTTGAAAAAATTCACTCAACCATTGGAGAATTGGAGTATGCCTTACAATAGTTATTAAAATGTATACGGGAACCATGACTTTCATTAAAATTAAAAAAGTATTAATCCCGTTTTTCCATCCCCTAAAAACAAAGGTTTTAATATTATTCTCCTCCAGTCTTCATCTTCAAACCAGAAATGTCCCTTACTGTAACTTTTTTTCTTTTTTTGTCTATCAAGCCTTCGTTGGCAAAGTCCCCCAGTACTCGGGTAACGGTAACCCTTGAAACACCCAGCATATCAGCAATCTCCTGATGGGAAAAAAGAAGTTCCTTTTTTCCAAACTCTTCAACAAGATAGACTAACAGGCCAGCCAACCGGGCAGAAAAATTGTTAAAGGTTAAATCCTTAATTTCTCTGACAAGAAAATTCATTTGTTTGAACAAACTTTCAATTAAATCCTTTTCCGTTCTCCCCTGTTCAAGATTTTTTTGCAAATCTTTTTCTTCAAAAAATAAAACCCTTGAATCCTGTTTAGCCTGCAGGTACAAACGGCATTCCTCGTTAACCCGTCCCAGGCCACTCAAAAATTGGCCTTGTGAGCCAAGAAAAATGATCCGCTCTTTACCTGCAGAATTTAATATGTAAAACTTAACAAGCCCCTTATCGACATAAGTAAGGGGGGGAGGGGAATCCTGGAAAAAAAGAACTTCATCTCTTTCAAGGTTTTTGCTAAAAGAAAAATCCATTTATTTTCGGCACCCCCTAACCAGTTTAACTATTAATTTTCTCAAAAAAAATTTCTTTTTCCTATTCCCGAAAACCAAAGACCAGGACAAAAAATCCCGGCCCAGGAAAATTTTTTAATTTAATTATTCCTAAAACCTCCGCCAATAGAAAATTTTATGGGTTTGATACTATTGTTTTTGGATAATTTAAATTGGCGGTTTTTTGTGGCCGGCAATAACTAGTTTAATTGCTACAATCAGAGCAATAACCAAGATACTTAATTTTATGGTCAGTAACTTCAAACCCATATTTTTTTTCAATACTTTCCATGAAATCCTCCAACAACTCATCACTGAATTCAATAATTTTGCTGCAGGATAAACAAATTAGATGATGGTGATGTTGATCATTTTCTTCCAATTCATAGTAACTACTGGCGTCTTCAAAGTTTAATCTTGCCAAAATCCCCAGTTCACAAAAAAGCTCCAGGGTTCTGTAAACAGTTGCCAGACCAACCTGATAACCTTTATCCCGTAGCCTGTTATGGATATCTTCTGCCGTCAAGTGTTCACCTTCATTTTCCAGGAGGATTTCCATAATCAACCTGCGGGGGGTGGTCAGTTTATATTTTGCATGAACCAGTCTATTTTCAATCTCTTTAATCCGGGACAATCAAACTCCCCCTTTTCAAGTGATAATGGAATTCATTAATCCGTCTAACATTTCCTTCGCCGCTGGATTAAAAAACCCTTCTTCCAACCTGAGAGTTTGCCCCAAACCAGAAAAATCCTTCTTTTTCTAAAAACATACCGTGATTATGAAAAAACCCCAGGGTGAACCTGGGGCTTTTTGATCAGCGTGAAAAAACGTGATTTCCTATCCTTACAACTACAGGCCGTTGAGAAATCCAGGAAGAATTGGAAGCGATTGCAGGGTTGAAAAAAAATACAGATCCCCTTGATGGATCATAACCCAATAAAGCAGCTCGGGCCGCTTCTAATGATTTTTCCCCCGGATAAAGGTTAATCTGGCCGTCAAAAAGAATGCAGAATTGGCCGTCCTGCATAACCACGTCTCGTACCGAGTTGGGGAATCGGGAATCCGCAACCCTGTTTAAAACTACTGCACCTACTGCCACCTGTCCACGGAAGCTCTCACCCCTTGCTTCCCCGTGGATAACCCGGGCCAGGAGCAAAATTTCTTCACGATTAAAATCAGATCGGGAAGCAGGAACTCCGGTATCCTTGGGTAAAGCGGAAAAAGTTTGGGGTCCAGCTATTCCATCTACCGTAAGTTCATTTTCTCTCTGGAATTTCCTTACTGCTTCTTCTGTAATCTTTCCAAAAATCCCGTCTATTTTTTCCTTATTATAAAAACCTTTTTGGGCAAGGATTTCCTGGAGGATAGCAACGTCAGTTCCTTCCATTCCTGCCCTTAATACCCTTTCTCCCAGTTCAACAAAATATGATGATTGTGCAGAAAGGTTATAACTAAGTAGGATAATCGCGATAAGAAGAGTAAAGAAAATTACTCGCAATTTTCCCATTTTGGTCCACCTCCATTACAGACTAGCTAATTATACCTAGCTTCTTTTTAATTTTTATTTCAAAAAAACGCAGAATTTTTGTGCTGAAAAATTCCTTCTCGGCAAGGGGAGAAACCAGAATTGTGTACATTCCCATCCTGT
Source organism: Halobacteroidaceae bacterium (assembly GCA_003550445.1). Classification (GTDB taxonomy): domain Bacteria; phylum Bacillota; class Halanaerobiia; order B1SED10-174; family B1SED10-174; genus T1SED10-26. The sequence continues at coordinate 5,280 of PUKG01000087.1, read as the reverse complement.
TTCCACCCCAAATATCAGTAAAAAGTTGATCCCCGACTACTGCTACTTCTCGAGCTTCCAATTCCATTTCTTTCAAGGCCCCTTTAAAACCCTTTCTTCTGGGTTTAACAGCCTGAGCTTTCGCTGGAATTTTTAGTTGTTTCGATAAAGAGCGGGCTCTTTTAGGCATAGCATTTGAAAGGAGAACAACCTTAAAATTTAATTTCTTAGCTTCAGCAACCCATTCCCTTACACCTTCTTCAGGGATTTCTTGATCCCATGGCAAAAGGGTATTATCTATATCACAGATTATACCCCGCACTCCTTTTTTTTGCAAATTCCCTAAATCTACATCCTCAAGCTTCGGGGCAACTTGATCTGGACGAAATCTTTCAAACATTTAGCATTCCCCTTTTTTAGGGATTAAATTCTATTTTCTTTTTTGCACCTTAATTATTATAGCACATAATAAAAAAAATAAAAAGAAGGCTTCAAATTGAAAAGCCTTCCCCCTGCATTTGTTATTTTCCTTGAAAACAAAAATTAATTTTTGATTTACCTGGTCCGGAAAAGACGATGTTCTTCAAAAGTCCTGCTAAAGTTATGGGATCCATCTGGATTTGCAATATAAAAAAGGTATTCCGTTTCCTCTGGGTAAAAAGCAGCCCGAAGAGAAGCCCTTCCCGGGTTAGAAATAGGTCCTGGAGGCAATCCAGGGTTCAGGTAAGTATTATAGGGAGAATCATACTCCAGGTCCACAAATAAAAGCCTTGATTTCCACTCAGGGAGGGCATACTGGACTGTTGCATCAATCTGTAGATGCATATTTATATCTAAACGGTTATGAATTACTGAAGAAATTTTAGCTCTTTCTTCATCAATTTTTGCTTCTCTTTCTATTAAAGATGCAATGGTTACCATTTCATGGATCTCATAACCCAATTCCTCGGCCCTATCAAACAACTGGGCATTCAGCTCCCGGTCAAACCTTTCCATCATTTTCCGAATAATAACCTGCGGTTGACTGCCCACTGGAAATTCGTAAGTGGCTGGAAAAAGGTACCCTTGTAGACGATAATCAACTTCAAAATCATCTCCAGGAAGATAATCATAGGGTAATTCTATTTCCTCGGCAATCTCAAGGAATTCCTCCTGGGAAAAATCCCCACTTCTTCCCGAGATCAATTGGGCCGTCTGTTCCATGGTTAAGCCTTCGGGAACTGTGATCCGATAGGTTAAAACATCCCCCCGGTTAATTTTTTCAATTACAGAAAAAATATCATTTTCAGGGGAAAAAGAGTAATATCCAGTTCGAAGAGAATTTTCAATCCCCTGCAAACGAACAATAACCCGGAAAACCAAGGAACTGGCTACAATTCCTTTTTCTTCAAGATCTTCAGCTATTCTCCGGGTTGGAGTTCCAGGGGCAATCATTACCCGAACTTCTTCTTGAAGTGGAGTGCAAATATAATCGGTAATAAAAAATGAAACGAACATTCCCATTGCCAGCAGCAATACCAGGACAGCGGAAATTTTTGCTCCTAAAGGAGTTTTTACTTTGCTCAATGCTGTCCCTCCTTCCGGAAATTACTCTTCTTCCTCTTCCTCTTCTTCTTCTTCTATTTCTGCCATAGCCTTTTCTATTTTTTCCAGCATTTTTTCATCTTCTACTCCCATCCAAACCTGTTCTCCATCATCATCTTTGCCAATCTGGAAAACCACTCCTGTTACTTCCTCATCCTCGCTTTCAAATTCATCAGCAGGAACAAGAACAATAAAGGTCTTTTCCTCAACCTCAATTTCACATTCGATATAAAAACGGCTTTCTGTTCCATCCTCGTGACGGAGAACTATCTGTCCGGTTTCTTTGTCGAAATCAATAATCCCTTCATTCATTTTCTTTTTCCTCCTTTCTCGCACCCAAATAAGATTGTAATATTAAAACAGCAGCAGTCTTGTCAATTAAGCCTTTTCTTTTTTTTCGGCTTAAATCAGCTTCAATAAGAACTCTTTCCGCCTGCATGGTAGAAAGACGTTCGTCCCATGTTTTTACGGGTATCTGCCACCTTTTCCCAAGAATATCCGCAAATTCAAGAATTTTTTCTCCCATGGGACCAATTGTTCCATTCATCATTCTGGGCAAACCTACAACAACCTCTTCAACCGAATACTCTTTTTTTATTTTTTCCAGTTCTTCCAGGTCATGGTCAAGGGTTTGGCGACGAATAACCTTAAGGCCCTGGGCAGTAATCTTCAAAGGATCGCTCAGGGCAACCCCAATTGTTTTTTCCCCCAGATCCAAACCCATAATCCGCAATATTTTCACCTCTTTATATAACTCAAAAAAAATAAAAAAATAAATTTAGAACTTTTCTCTTTTATAACCTAATACCCTTTCTTCTGGCAAAAAAAGAAAACTCCTGCCAAAAGAATGTTGGAAAAAACATAAACGCCCTGGATCCGGAGTGCGCTTCAATAAGGGCACTCGCGGTTCCAGAGCAATAAAATTCCCATTCCTATAAATAAAATTCAGGATTCCTAAAAAAATGGAATAGGGATTTCTGGCAGAAAAACCACCTTTATTCCTCCAGATAGGCTCTAACAAGCTCTTCGATCAATTCATCTCTTTCCAGAGTCCTGATAAGGGTCCTGGCATTTTTATAGCTTGTAATATAGGCGGGATCCCCTGAGAGAATGTAACCAACAATCTGGTTTATTGGGTTATACCCTTTTTCCCGAAGAGCCTCATAAACCTCCCGGAGGATTTGAGAAGCCTTCCGAACTTCTTCCTTTTCCACACTAAATTTCCTGGTTTCTTGATTTTTATCCTGCATCCACCCCACCTCTCTCCTCCATTTTTTTCTCTTATATTATTATTCGTTACTCCAACCTCTATTCCTTTTCCTTAACTATGAACCTTTCTAATTCCTTTAAAGCCTTCTCAATGTTTGCTGGATCCGGTCCTCCGGCCTGTGCCATGTCCGGACGCCCCCCTCCACCTCCACCAATAATTTTGGCAAGGTTTCCAACAAGCTTTCCGGCATGAAGTCCTTTTTCCTTTACCAGGTCTGGAGTTAACATTAACAGTAGTTGTCCTTTCCCTTCTTTTTCCGTCGCCAGGAAAATTAAACCACTTTTTATTCTGTCTTTTATCATATCCCCAACCTGTCTCATTTCATTGGGATCATCAACCTGAACCTTCTGCCTTATTACTTTTATTCCATTGATTTCTTCAATTTTTTCCACAAGGTCCCTGGCCTGATCAGCAAGAGAATAACTTTGGGCTTTTTTTAGCTTTTCCTGCAAACTTTCTTTCTCTTTAAGAAGTTGCCCCAGTCTTCTTTCCAGTTCTTCGGGCTTTGATTTTATTTTTTCCGCAATTTGTTCCAATCTTTTTTCCTGTTTTTCAAAATAATCCAGGGTTTTAAAACCAGTAATTGCTTCTATTCTCCTTATCCCCGCAGCAATTCCCGTTTCTGAAACAATTTTTATTGGTCCCATTTCACCGGTTGCATTAAGGTGGGTTCCTCCACAAAGTTCCTGACTATATCCAGGGCCTATGTTTATTAAACGAACCCGGGACTGGTATTTTTCTTCGAAGATTGCCAGAGCTCCCCTTTCCCTGGCTTCACCAAGGGACATGTACTCCGCCTTTACTTCTAAATTACTCAGTACCCGGGAGTTAACTTCCTTCTCAATAGCCTTAATTTCTTCGGGTTCAAGTCCTTTAAAGTGGGAAAAGTCAAACCTCAACCGTTCGGGATCGACCAGAGACCCTGCCTGCTGAACATGGGAACCAAGAACCTTACGCAGGGACTGGTGGAGAAGGTGGGTTGCAGTATGGTTCCTGGCGGTAGCCATTCTTTTTTCTCGGTCTACTTTTACTTCAACCTGATCCCCAACCTTTATTATACCCTCTTTTAATTTTACTTCATGGAAAATCAATTTGTGATATTGATGAGCATCCTGAATTGTTCCTATTATACCCCGGCCATTTAATGAGCCAGTATCCCCAACCTGGCCTCCGCCTTCAGGATAAAAAGGAGTCCGATCGAAAACCAATAACCCTTTTTCCCCGGATTGTAGCTCTTTTTTTGAGCCTTCCGAACCAATAATTGCCAGAACCCGACTTTTTTCTTCTAACCCTTCATATCCCGTAAACTCAGTATCCTCAAGTTTCTTAGAAATTTTTTCTAATTCTGTATCCTTTCGTTCCCCAAAACCGAGGGTTTTATGGGCCCGGTCTTTACGGGCGCGATCCCTCTGTTGTTCCATCTCTGAATTGAAACCTTCCTCATCAATATCCAGGCCGGATTCAAACAAAACATCCCGGGTAAGATCTAAAGGAAATCCGTAGGTGTCATATAGCTTAAAAGCTTCCTTTCCTGGAAGGGTTTTTTGATTTGTCCCCTTGAGGGTTTCTATATATCCTTCAAGGATTTCAAGACCCTGCTCAATAGTTTCAGCAAAGCGATCTTCTTCAATTTTGGTAATCTGAGCAATATAATCGGCTTTTTCTTTTACCTCTGGGTAGGCATCCCCCATTAAATCTTTAACCAAAGGAATCATTTCATGTAAGAAAGGATCCTTCAAACCAAGGTGCCGGCCAAATCTTGATGCTCGCCTCAAAATTCTCCTGATTACGTACCCTCTTCCCTCATTGGAAGGAAGAGCCCCGTCAGCAATTGCAAAGGAAATTGCCCTTATATGGTCGGCAATTAACCTGAAAGCCATTGTTTCTTTGCTCTCGCTACCAGTATATTTAAAACCCGTTAACTCTTCCAAAAATTTAATATATGGAAGAAAAAGATCGGTTTCATAATTACTTGGTGTCTCCTGCAAAACGGAAGCGATTCTTTCCAGGCCAAGGCCGGTATCAATATTTTTACTGGGTAGGGTTTTGTAGGAACCATCTTCTTTTTTGTCAAACTGAGTAAACACAAGATTCCATAGTTCCAAAAACCTATCACAATCACACCCGAGGGTACATTCACTTCCACAACTAAATTCTTCTCCCCGATCCCAGTGAATTTCACTACACGGACCACAGGGACCAAGGCCAATTTCCCAAAAGTTGTCTGCTTTACCCAAAAAAGCAATCTTTTCCTCGGGAAAACCTATTTCCTCCCGCCAAATGTCAAAAGCTTCCTGGTCCTCTTCATATACCGAAACCCATAATCTATCCGGATCCATTTCCAACCTGTCTGTAAAAAACTCCCAGGCCCAGATTATGGCTTCTTTTTTAAAATAATCCCCAAAAGAAAAATTCCCCAGCATTTCAAGAAAAGTATGGTGCCGAAG
>PUKG01000065.1 GCA_003550445.1 Halobacteroidaceae bacterium | reverse complement strand
GAACAGCGTGCCTGGCAACTCCCGCAAAGGTAATCCCTTCCCGGATATTATACATTCCCCTCGAGGGAAAAATGCCCAGAACCAGAGAAAAAATATAAATAAAAAGCAGGGCAAGGAAAAAATTTGGAACACTAATCCCTATAAAAGATACGATGGTTGAAGAATAATCTAAAACTGAATATTGTCTTATTGCTGAAATACAGCCGACAATTACCCCCACAACTGTGCTAATTACAAGAGCTATGGACATGATGAGCATGGTTGGTAAAATCCGGGGCGCTATCATTTCCATAACTGAATCTTCATAGATCAAGGAGTTGCCAAGGTTTCCCCTCATCAGTTGTTGAATCCAGAGAAAATACCTGACATGGGGGGGCTGATCCAAACCGAGCCTTCTCCGCTGGATTTCCATCATTCTTTCATAATCATCGATCTGCATTTGAAATTGCTCATCACCCATTAACATTGCTGCAATGGGATCCCCAGGAGCCATTTCTATCAGAATAAAAATAAAAATGGTTATGAAAAAAAGGATGGGAATTGATATTAAAATCCTTCTGATAATGTAGTTTTGCATAATGAGGCTCTCTCCCGTTAAATATAACAGGCAGGCTGGTTTAGCAACCTGCCTGTTATTTTATTTCTCATCCCAAAAATTTACCGTCTTAATTACTCAATATACCAATCAAGGGCTCCCCCGGTGGTTGTTTAAAATAGAGATATGGGGAATTCAAAGCCCTGGATCCTACTATTTAGGCCGAAATTCATTGCTCCCTGGAACAGGAAGATTCCTGGAACTTCGTCGTTTAATAGTTTTGAAGCTTCGTGGTAGATATCCTGTCTTTCTTCGGGAACAGAAGTCTTAACTCCCTGAGCTGCCAGTTCTTCCAGGCGCTCATTATAATACCTGCTCAAATTTCCGCCACCTGTAAAGTAATCTATTGCAAAATGGGGATCAAGAGAAGGCACTCCACCAGAGGTTGGGAAGAAATCAAAGTTCCCCTCCCGAACCTGCTCAATGGCATTTTGGAAGGTTGTCATATTAACGTTAACAGTGAGTCCAATTTGCCTTAGGCTTTCCTGGACAAATTGAGCAACAATTCTATTGACTTCTGTTGAGGTGGTATAATACTGGAGGGGTCTGCTTGTATCGAGGGATGACTGGGCTAATAGTTCTCTGGCTTTATCCTGGTTATACTCATAAGGATTTAAGTCAGGATGAATTGCCCATTCAGGACCGGTAATGGCAGTATTTATTATTCTTCCAACATCACCCTGAACAATATTCCTCAATACTTCTCTGTTTAGGGCATGGGTTATTGCCTGCCTGGCTTTTACATCAAGATTCTCCGTGTTTACATAAATGAAGGAAAATCCTGCGGTTTCTCTGGCTTCAATAACCAGGTGGTCAAGTTGCTCCATCCTTTGAACCTCTGTAGATCTAATGCTTCCAAAATCAAGTTCCTGGTTTTCTAAAGCAGCTTCTACTCCTGGTGCTCCATCAGCAATTACTAATCCGTATAGTCTTTCAATTTGAGGTTGCTTGTGGGGCCATCCTCCATCGGTTCTTGCTTCAAGGATAACATGCTGGTCTCTTGAGAATTCCACAAACTTGTAGGGTCCAGCAAAAACATCAGGATTATTCATATAGTAGCTTTCAAAAACTTCTTCGTAGGTCATTTCGCCCAGAATATGTTTGGGTTGAGGACCTGCATTTGGATAACGAGCCAGGTTCAACAATAATCCATAATTGGGTTCTATTAATTCAATCCGGAAAGTATGGTCATCGACTGCAGAAATTCCCTGGATTCTATCTGTTTCACCATCAGCATACTCCTGGAAGCCAACAATATTATTAGCAATTAAAACATTTCTTACGTGGATAGCGCCTTCTTCTAAGGCGGTATTACTTAACATTAAATGGAAAGTAAAGTCGAAATCATGGGCAGTAACCGGTTCACCATCAGTCCAGGTAGCATTCTCCGGCAAATAGAAAGTATAAACGGTAGCATCTTCACTTATTTCATAATCATCCGCAAACCAGGGGATAATTTCCCCGGAAGGGTCCAACCAGACAAGGGGAGGCCAGGCCAGGGGGAAAGTTAAGCCCTGACTGGAAGTTCCCTGGTAGTACATGGGATTTGAAAAGCGACCCCAGGCCGAAGAAATCTGAAAACTAAAGCTATTGTCAGCTTTGGCCTCGGCACCTGCTAACAAAATCACACCAAAACACATGAGGAAAACCAAAAAAATTGAGGTTTTTTTAATCACTTTATTCATTTTTTCCTCCTTTATACCCTTTGATTTTTTGGTCAAACAAAAGAACAATTTATTTCCCTTCCTTTAACTTATTTACCACCTCTCTTCCCCCAGAAAAAATAAATCCGATATCGCTTGCTGCCGTCACAAACTGCACACCTTTAAGGTCGCCATTTAACCTTCCTTTAATATCCTCTGGCGATCCTCCGCAGGCAAATCCTACGGGCCTCTTTTTTTCCAAACACTTATTAATTACTTTTCTAATTACTTCTTTAACCTCGGGGTGTTCGGAATCATTAAGGTAACCCATACTTGCGGATAAATCACCGGGTCCAATAAAGAATCCGTCTATCCTCTCTACTTCTAAAATCTGGTCAAGATTTCTTACCGCTTCAATATGTTCAATCTGGACCAGAATCACTACCCGATCATTGGCCTTTTCCACATATTCTTCAAAGTCATTAACATAATTGGAGGCTCCCAGGGGTCCGAAGCCTCTAACTCCTTCAGGAGGGTACTGGCAATAAGAGACTGCTTTTTCAGCATCTTCCCGGCTGTTAATCATCGGAATAAGGACCCCTTCAGCCCCCACATCTAAAGCCTGTTTAATTGTATCCTTATCATTTGAATTTACCCTGACAATAGGTATTGCATCAGCTTTCCTTAATACAATTAGCATATCCCGGAGAGATTTAATATCCAGGAAGGCATGCTCTGTATCAATTAAAAACCAATCAAAATCAATATACCTCATAATTTCACAGATCATAAGATCGCTGCTTGTAATCCAGGAACCATAACAGATTTCCCCATTATTCAGCTTGTCCCTAAAAGGATAATCTTTCATATTAACCCCCTTGTTCCCAATTATTTGGAATAAGAAGTAACGGTCTCAATAAAAACATCAATTTTTTCCTCGGAAACCCCCGCTGGAAGTTCTCCCCCCGGGGCCGCAACAAAACCTTTTGTTTCCCTGGCCAGCTCCAGCTGCCTTAGGGTTTCATTTCTCACGTCCTCCGGAGAACCATAATACAAAACCTTAATCGGGTGAATATTACCCACTAAAGCTACCTTATCTCCTATTTTTTCTATATATTGAGAGACATCCGTATCCGGGTCAAAATTATATAATACATTTACTCCCATCTCGGGAATCATCTCTATTAAATGCCCCATCTTGCTATCACAATGCCAGATATTTAAGGTATCCTCACCTTTAAAATAATCAAAAACCCTTTTTGTATAAGGAAAAACAAACTCTCGAAAACCTTCTTTAGAAAGAAGCCCCGGCAGATCCTCCCCCATGTAAACCTCAGAAAAGGAATCAAGCCCAAACAATTCAGCATCATTTTCGTAAACCCGGATCATAAATTGAGTTGTTTTTTCCAGTAACTTATGGAGAACACCCGGGTATTGCATGGTGGCAAAAAAAGTATTATCAACGCCGATTATTGAAGCAGCAATTTCAAAAGGAGATAGGACAGGGTGTGTTGGGTTTAACAAATCTCCCACCTGGGATTTAAAGTAAAAGAAGGCGTTGTAAAAAGCTGGCAGGTATCCATCAATTCTCGGATCAGGAACTTCCAGTTGTTCAACATATTCCGGTAGTTCTTCAAGCTTTTTTATTGCGGGCATCATAAAACCGTTGGGCCACTTAATTTTTATCCCAAAAGCAGAGGGAAGGAGGGCTACCCCGTAATCAGGGGCTAATGTATTTATCCCCGAAAAACGTTTTCTGAATTGGAGTTGGGCATCAAGCATTATCCTGACATCTCCATAATATTTCTGTGCAGGAATACCCAGCCAGTTGGAAAGAAAATTACACCTGGCATGAAGCCATAAAGGAAATTTATTCGAACCATTTTTTAACCGGTATGCTTTTAATAATAGTTCCTTGTTTGCCTCGTTCTCTAAACCTGTCAGGTCCATTGGCGTCCCCCTATCCTTTTGATCTGCTGTATTCTTTACTATAAGAAAACATTTCGTAAATATTTTGGGGAGGAACATCGGGTTGAATATTATGGACAGCCCCTAAAATATACCCTCCGCCAGCAGCCAGATCATCAATTCTTAATTTTACTTCTTCTCTTACTTTGGATATTGAATCCCCTCTTAATGCAGATTGGGAGTCAATGGCTCCCCAAAATCCCAATTCTTTCCCGAATTCTTCTTTTAGTTCTTTAGAATCCATTTTATTTGCGGAAACCTGGACTGGATTTAATATATCCACTCCAACTTCAATTAAATCCCCAATTATTGACCTTACATTGCCGCAGGTATGAAATGCCAGTTTGCTCTCAGGAGCAAGACTGTGGATCATTTCAAAATACTTTTTAAACCTTGGTTTTATTACCCTGCGGAAAAAAGCAGGTGATATTTGCAAATTTTGCTGTGTCCCCAGGTCATCTGAGCACATTACAATATCCACATCATTCCCAATGGTTTTCAGGACATTTTTTGTTACCTGGTAATTAACCTCGAAAACTGCATCAAGGAGGGTTTCAAAAACCTCAAGATTACCAGCACAATCCAGGTACCAATCGGAAAAACCCCTGAGATACTGGCTTTTGTGGATACAACAGGAGGGAACGGTAATAACTATAGCTTTATCTCCCTGGGTTTTTATTGATTCAACCTGGGATTTCAGGTTTTTGGTTATATTTTTGTCATCAGGATCAGGGAATTTATAATCCAGAATATCTTTTTTAGTAATATCTCCACTGAGAGGAAAACCAAGTTGTTCATAATAATATACTCCTGGGCGTTTTTCCCTTTTTACTCCCCATTCATCTATATAAACATCCGCTGAAATCTCTTTTATATCTGAATGAGGACCTAAAAACAAACCCCTCAGGTCTGTGTCCAGTTTGTTAAGCAAATCTTCCTCAACTCTGACCACCCTCATCATCCTGTCAATAAGGCCTGGTTTTTTATCAGGGAGGTCAAGAAATTTTCTCAAATTTAAATAACCCTCATAAACAATGCTGGAATTAATTGTGGAACCAAGGTCTATTGGAACTCTATCGGGTTCTTTATGGTTAATTGCTGCCAGCACCCTCTGTCTCGATGTCATTTCCTGCAAAGAACTCAACCTCCCAAATATTTATTTCCCATATTTATTAAACGCTTCAAGCATGGCGACTATATTTTCCGGGGGAACATCGTCCTGGATGTTGTGGACCGTTGCAAATACAAAACCTCCCCCGGGGGCAAGATCATTTATCCTTCTTTCAACCTCTGCAAAAATTTCCTGCCTGTTCCCAAAAGGTAAAACTTTTTGTGTATCAATGCCCCCTCCCCAGAACACAATATCCTCCCCAAATTCCGTTTTTAGCTTTGCAGAATCCATATTTTTGGCATTAACCTGGACCGGATTTAAAATATCCACCCCTGCTTCAATTAAATCCGGAATAAAGTCATAAACCGAACCGCAGCTATGGAAAAAAATCTTAACATCCGCTTTTTCTTTAATAAAAGAGTAAAGTCTTTCCTGATAAGGCCAGATTAATTCCCTGTACATTTTTTTTGAAATCCAGGTAGAATTTTGAGTTCCCAGGTCATCCTTCTCGCAAATAACATCCAGTTTATCCCCACAGGCAGATAATAGTCCATCCCAAAAGCCAATCCTGAACTGTAAATAGCGTTCCAGGAAATTATTAACCAGAGTTTTGTCTGTAACCAGGTATGTTAACCAGTTTTTGTACCCAAATAATTGAGCCCCCATTTGAAAGAAACCGTTTCCTGGGGAATAAGAAAAGACAACTAATTTATCCATCTTCAAATAGTTGTCAGCTTCTTTTCTTAAACCCAAAAACTGGTCGGGATGATATGGCTGGGGCCATTTGTAACTTTCCAGGTCCCCATCCACCAGGGGAAATTCCACCATATCAAAATATTTCCCTTTCTCTGGGGGCATTCTCCATTTAATTTTCCATTGATCATAATACCAGGTTCCGGTTTTGTCCTCTTTTAATTGGAAATTAAAAGCAGGGTCCGGTTTTAAATAAATGGGCCTTATGTCAATGCCTAGTTTTTTAAATACCTGCTCAGAAACCTTTACAGTTCTTCCTGCAAAACCTGCAAACTCTATGTTTTTTTCTTCAATACCAAGGTAATGGAGAAGGTTCTTATAAGCTCCAATGGTAATTCCGCAGGATTCCGCTCCACCAATATCAAGGGGAACCCGGTCCGGTTCCTGGTGGTTTAAAGTTTTAATAACCCTACTTCTTGACGTCATTCTTTCAGCTCCTCAGGCAATTAATTTTGAATGTTATCAAACCATCATCTTAGGTAAAATAAAAAACCTATAAGGAAACTGGAACAATTTTTAGGGGGAGAAAATCTGGCTAACCTTTATCAGTATTGGTTTTATAGCTTAATGATTATTTAAACTCTTCTTTCTGATATATCAGATATCAGATTTATTATATCAGAAGGGAAAAGAGATTGCAAATTATTTTGATTATTTCCCCAGAAGATTATATAATTGGTCTTTTCCATTAACAAACGCCGTTTTTCTCGGGTCAAAACAATAGGGTCGAAAAGCCTCAAAAAAAATAAGCGGGTTTTAGCCCGCTTAATTACAATAATTATATTTTCAGCATATAATAAGTTTTTCCCCAAGAAACATATCCCCACTTTAATAAAAACCCCAATTAAATTTTACCCCCAAGGAAATTGGAACCATTAAAAAACTTTAATCATACTTGGGTTCCCTTAAGAGGATTCTTTTCATTTCACTTATTGGAGGCTTGGGTCAAAAACATCCCGAAGGGCATTCCCTAAAAGGTTAAAACCAAAAACGCTTATCATTATTGCCACTCCCGGAAAGTTAATCAACCATGGAGCAAGGAAGAAATAATCACGAGCGGAAACCATAAGTCTTCCCCATTCCAGAACAGGGGGTTGAGCTCCCAATCCGATGAAACCAAGGCCAGCAAGCATTAAGATTACTCTTGGAAGTTCCAGCGTTGCCATTACAGTAATTGAAGGGATAATATTGGGGAGAATATGCCTAAAAACCAACCTGAATTTTGAAGCTCCGAGGGCAAAGCTCCCCTCAACATAACCAACCTCTTTTTGGACCATAACTTCTCCCCGGATAAACCTTGCAAATATTGGAATCCCCTGGAATCCTACCGCTAAGACAGCATTATTTAATCCCGGGCCCAAAATTGAAACAACAATTAAAGCCAGAATCAATGTAGGAAAACTTAACAAAAAATCAATGACCGCGCTTATAAATAAATCGAGGCGCCCACCGTGGAACCCTGCAATTATACCAATAATCACACCAAGTACCATAGAAATTAAAACACTTGCAAGACCAGCAACCAAGGTAATACGGGAACCATATATCACCTGACTAAAGAGGTCTCTACCCTGCATATCAGTTCCAAACCAGTGCTCCCCTGAGGGTGCTTCGAGCATCCTTGGTACATTTCTTTCATATGGGTTTCGGGGAGCAATATAAGGAGCAAAAATTGCCATTATTACTATTATTAACACCAATATTCCGCCCACCAAACCCTGTTTGTGTTTAATAACTTTTCTAAGACTGTAAAGCCAGCCCCGGGTTAGCGGTTCTTCTTTGGTTTGTCTTTCTTTGCTTTCATTATTCAAAGCTCCACCCTCCCCTATTACCTAAATCTTATTTTGGGGTTTAAAAAACCATAAATAATATCAACCCCAGTATTAATAAGAACATATCCAGTAGCTACCGTAAGAACCACTCCCTGAACTACAGGGAAATCCCGGGCCTGAATTGCCATTACCCCTAATTCCCCTATTCCGTGCCAGGCAAAAACCGTTTCGGTAATAAAGGCACTACCGAGCAAATTTCCAAATCTCAATCCCATTACTGTTATAATGGGGATGAAAGCATTCTTTAAGGCATGTCCAAGCAAAACAACCCTTTCTATTAAACCTTTTGCTCTGGCTGTCCGGATATAATCCTTTCTCAATTCTTCAAGCATAGTACTTCGAGAGATACGTGCAACAACCGCTGCATTAATAAACCCCAGAGTCATTGCAGGCATAACCAAATGCCTCCAGGTTCCGCTCCCGAAAACAGGAAACCACCCCAACCGAACTCCAAATATATCAATTAAAAGCATACCTAACCAAAAAATTGGCATGGACAGCCCGATAAGAGCAAACCCCATTGAAAACAGATCAAAAAAACTATCTTTTTTGTAGGCAGCCGTAACTCCCATACTAATACCCAAAACACCCGAGATTCCTATTGAAACTATAGCAAGCTGTAGGGTTCTGGGAAAACGAGCGGCAATTTCAACGGTTACTGGTTGGCGGCTCCTATAAGATGTTCCCAAATCCCCCTCAAAAATCCCTCCGAGAAAAGAAAAAAATTGTGAATATACAGGTCGATCCAAACCCATTTCTGCCCTAATTCGGGCAACCAGTTCAGGAGAGGGCTCTTCTCCAAAAAACATAATCTCTATAGGGTCTCCAGGAACAAGAACTTGAATTGAAAAAACAACCATACTGATAAAAAACAGTAAAACAGGTAAAACTATTAATTTCTTTAAAATATATTGAGTCAAAACTATCCCTCCTAATTCCCAACGCCTCAAATGGTGGTTGTTTTTTCCAGTTAATAAAACAAGCAAAAGAGAATATTGTTTTAATAATGATTTTTTAAAATAGTCTATAAAACAGCAAATGATCGAGGGAGGGATTACAAATTTTTTCCCCTTCCACCAAAGTTTTCCCATTTTCTTTTTACCAGAAAAATCAATAGAAAGACCACTAAATTACTGGGATAACCTGTTAACTAAACCCTTTTCTATCAAAAGAGGGAAGGCCCCCTCTCTCAAAAGCCTTCCGGGTTATTCACCTTTTTTGATTTCTGGAAAGGGGGCCTTAAAATACTTAATTTATCGGTCAAAAGTTAAATTAGTCTGTAACCCTAATGTCGTTGAGTACCATAAAGTTCTGTGAATCAACTCGGTACCCTTCAACCGATTCTCTAGCATAGAAAATAACCTCGTTAGAGAAAACAGGTACAGAATAAGCATTTTCAAGCAAATACTTATTAATTTCATCAAGTAGCACCTGTCTTTCCTCAAAATCCATTATTGAAGCGGCTTCATTCAACATGTCATTTAGCTCAGGATCGTCAAAGCTTTCAAAGGTACCACCGTCGAGGAAAATTCTGCTTAAAATAATAGGTTCTGCCCAAGTGGTTCGGATAAAATAAAGTTGGTTTGTATCTGGTTCACTTCCCCGAGCTAAGAAAGTTCCAACATCCATAAGATCGATATTGACATCAACTCCAACATCAGCAAGTTGCCCCTGAATCCCTTCGGCAGTTTGTTCAGTAAAGTGTGCATAGTGGGTCAGAAGATCAATCTGAAGCTGTTGTCCATCTTTCATTAACCTTCCATCCACATACTCATATCCTGCTTCTTCAAAAAGTTCAAGGGCTCTTTCCGGATCATGGAAATATCCGTATTCAAACCCAATAGCAGGATTATAGCCCATTACACCAGTTGGAATAAAGGTGTAGTTGGGTGTGTGATAATCAAAGAAAGCCAATTGTCCTAATTCTTCAATATCAAGGGCATAGGCAATGGCTTTTCTCATGGTAACATCATCAAAAGGTTCTCTACGCTGGTTAAAACCAACCCGGGTAATATTAACTGGAAGGCTATCTACTTGATAGATCATGGGCATTCCTTCCAGACGGCGGGCAGTTACTGCTCCAGTTTCTATGATATCAACTTCTCCGGTTAAGAGGGCAGAGCCCCTTGTTCCTTCTTCGGGAATTGCATAGTAAACAAGCCTATCCACATGTGGAGGCCCAGGGTTTTCAATGTCATCTCGGAAATTTCGATAATCAGAAAAACTGGAGAAAACTATTTCATTCCCAATATCGTGATATTCAAATTTAAAGGGACCGCTTCCTACCGGATTCATATAAAAGTCATCACCGTACTCTTCAACAGCT
>PUKG01000116.1 GCA_003550445.1 Halobacteroidaceae bacterium | reverse complement strand
GGGAAACCCCGGTAGCCTTTAAAAGCTGGCCGGGCACCTTTTTTTACTATAAACTCTTCAGCAATTCGATCAATCTCCCTGGTTGAAATCCCTGGAGCAATTATCTCTGCCATTAATTCCTGGGCCTGGGCGGCAATTGAACCTGCTTTTAAAAGAGATTCTATTTCCCGCTTCGATTTACAGATAATCATTGGGAAACCACTGCTTCTTTCAACTGTTTTCGAACCTGTTCAAGAGATTTATCAGCATTAATTGTAACAATTTTTCCCTGCTTATCATAATAATCAACCAGTTGTTGGGTCTTATCCCGGTTTACCTTGAGGCGGTGAATTACTGTTTCTTCCCGATCATCCTCGCGTTGAATTAGTTTTCCCCCACACCTATCGCAAATCCCTTCGCTGGAGGGAGGATTAAATTCAATGTGGTAGGTAGCTCCACATTCGGAACAAACCCGCCTGCCCGACAATCTCTGGGTTAAAACTTCCTCGGGAGCAGAAAAGAATATTACCTTCTCTAATTTCTTTCCCAACTCCTCCATTATTTTATCGAGAGCTTCGGCCTGGGCAATGTTTCTAGGAAACCCGTCAAGAATAAAACCTGATTTGGTGTCTCCCTCGGCAAGTCTTTCCTTAACCATTCCACAGGTCACCTCATCCGGAACCAGTTCTCCTGAATCAAGGTAATTTTTCGCTTTCTTTCCCAGTTCTGTGCCCCGGCTGATTGCCTGGCGGAAAATATCCCCGGTTGCAATATGGGGGATGTTTAATTCTCTTGACAGCTCTTCAGCCTGGGTTCCTTTTCCTGTCCCCGGCAGACCCAAAAAAACAATATTCATAAAAGCCCTCCTAACGCATAAATCCTTCGTAATGGCGCATGAGAAGGTGAGATTCAATTTGTTTCATCGTTTCAAGAGCAACACCTGTTACAATCAAAAGTGATGTTCCACCGAATTCAATATTAATCTGGGTCAGTGGAAGCATAAAGTTGGGCAGGATAGCAACAAAAGCAAGGAACACAGCACCTGCCAGGGTAATCCTGGTCAGGATTCGATCCATATAGGAGGCGGTTGAACGTCCGGGACGCAACCCGGGAATAAAACCACCATACTTTTTAATGTTGTCTGAAACTTCCTGCGGGTTAAAAGTAATAGCAGTATAGAAATAAGTGAAGAATATAATCATAGCAGCAAAGGTCCCAAGGTAAAGGGCTCCTTCAGGCTGCAGTGCTTCGGCAAGGCTCTGGGCCCAACCGAAAGGCAACAATTGGGCTATCGTCACCGGGAAGGCCAGAACACTTGAAGCAAATATTACCGGAATAACACCGGCCTGGTTTACCTTCATCGGAATATGGGTTGAGCGTCCACCGTATATGCGACGGCCAACAACCCGTTTGGAATATTGAACCGGAATTCTTCTTTCACCCTGCTGAACAAAAATAATCGCAGCCACAAGGGCAAGCCCAGCAACGGTAAAGATCAACAGATTCCATATGGTTACTGTACCCAGCTGAAAGCGTTCAATAGTATCAAATAGTACACTGGGATAAACGGAAATAATCGAGGTGAAAATCAAAATCGATATTCCGTTTCCAATACCCTTTTCCGTAATCTGCTCTCCCAACCACATCAGGAAAGCAGTTCCTGCAGTAAGGGTCAGGACAATTATTCCCAGGGCTACCACATTAGGATCCGGAATGGCTCCCATGTTTTGAATAAACATGGTAAAACCAATACCCTGGACAAAGCCAAGAGCAACGGTTGCATAACGGGTATACTGGGCAATAATTTTTCTTCCTTCAGGTCCCTCTTTGGATAATTGCTCCAGCTTGGGAACAACTGCGGTAAGGAGCTGCATGATAATAGATGCAGTAATGTATGGGCTTATTCCCATAGCAAAAATGGTGAAACGACCCAAAGCTCCTCCCGTGAAGAGATCGAGCAGGCCAAGGATACCACCGGCTTCAATTAATTCCCGGAACTGAGCAGGATCCACCCCCGGAACCGGGACAAAAGAACCCAGTCGGTATACTGTTATCATGGCAAAAATAAACAGGATTTTTTTGCGGAGTTCTTTTACTTTTAATGCATTTGAAAGAGCAGTAAGCATCTATAGCACCTCCGCCTTGCCACCGGCTGCTTCAATTTTCTCCAGGGCAGTTTTGGTGAACTTATGTGCTTTAATGGTAAGGGAGTGATTTAATTCACCATCACCTAGGATTTTTACCTTTTCTCTTCTTTTTACAAGTCCGGCTTCAAGCAAAAGCTCGGGGGTTATTTCCGTCCCCTCTTCAAAACGGTTTAAAGCCCGGACATTAACCGCCGAATACTTATCAGCGAAGATATTCTTAAAACCTCTTTTTGGCAGCCTCCTAAACAGGGGTGTCTGCCCACCTTCAAAGCTCAGGCGAACACTGCCTCCGGCACGGGATTTTTGTCCTCCATCGCCGCGCCCAGCGTGGGTTCCCAGACCGGAACCAGTTCCTCGGCCTACCCTTTTCCTGTTTTTCCGGCTAGCCGGACGGGGTTTAAGGTCATGAATTCGCATTTATTTCCCCTCCTTCTAGGACTAACCCATAAAGTCTTTGATTTCTTTTCCGCGGAGTTTGGCAACTTCTTCAGGGCGTTTCAGGCCGCGCAGGGCCTCCATTGTTGCAGAAGCCATGTTAAGAGGGTTATCGGATCCCAGAGATTTTGTCAGGATATCCGAAACTCCTGCAGCTTCCAGGACTGCCCTTACAGCACCCCCTGCAATAACACCGGTTCCTTCAGAGGCAGGCTTCAAGAGAACGCGACCTGCTCCAAATTGCCCGGTAATTTCATGGGGTATTGTTGTTCCAATCATGGGCACTTTAACCATCTCTTTTTTGGCATCGTCTACACCTTTTTTTATTGCATCGGGGACCTCGTTGGCTTTTCCAAGACCAACTCCAACTTTACCTTCTCCGTCTCCTACTACAACAAGAGCGCTAAAGCTGAAACGACGTCCACCTTTTACAACTTTTGCTACCCGGTTTATATTAACTACCTTTTCAATAAATTCCTTTTCCTGAACATCTTTTGCAGTCAAATATTACCCTCCTTCCGCTTAAAATTTCAGCCCTTTTTCTCGGGCTCCATCAGCAAGAGCTTTTACCCTGCCGTGAAATAGATTTCCTCCCCGATCAAATACTACCCGCTCAATACCTTTCGCAACTGCCCGTTCGGCGATTAGCTCACCTACTTTTTTTGCCGCATCTTTATTCCCGGTGGCATCTAATTGCTTTTTTAAATCTCCTTCAAGAGAAGATGCTGAAACCAGGGTATTTCCGCTGACATCATCAATTATCTGGGCATAGATATTTTTCAAGCTACGGTAAACATTGAGGCGGGGCCGCTCGGGAGTTCCAGTTACTTTATTTCTTACCCTAAGATGTCGGCTACGCCGCATCTGTCTCTTGTTTTTCATGGCCCTCACTCCTTTTTCTACACCTTATTGGGCACCAGCTTTTCCAACCTTGCGCCGGACATGTTCGCCTTCATAGCGAACTCCCTTCCCACTATAGGGGTTGGGTTTACGAATCTGGCGTATATCGGAAGCCATCTGGCCCACCTTTTGTTTATCGATTCCCTTGACAATAATTTTAGTGTTTCCTTCCATTGCCAGTTCTATTCCTTCAAGGGGGTCAACAACTACTGGATGGGAAAAACCCAGTTGTAATTCGATAGATTTCCCCTTCATTGCACCTCGGTAACCAGTGCCTACCATTTCCAGCCTTTTTTCATAACCCTTGGTTACTCCATCAACCATGCTGGCAATTAAGCTCCTGGTTAAACCCTGTATTGCACGGAACCTCTTTTCCTTACCCGGAACCTCAACAACCACCTGGCCATCTTCTTCCTTAACCTGGGCATAACGGTGCAGGGACTGGGTAAGGGCACCTTTTGGTCCCTTGACTTCAACACTGTCCTTTTTAATTTTGACTTCTACTCCCTCGGGAATAGGAATCGGTTTTTTACCTATACGGGACAATTAAGTCACCTCCCTTACCAAACATAGCAGATGACCTCTCCACCCAGTTCCATTTTCCGGGCTTCGCGATCGGTCACTACTCCCTGGCTTGTTGAAATAATTGCAATTCCCAGGCCACCTAAAACCCGGGGAATATCGTCCTTTTTAGCATAAACTCTCATTCCGGGTTTACTGATTCTTTTTAACCCGGTGATAACCTTTTCTCCATCCGGGCCATATTTCAATTGGAGACGCAAAATCCCCTGAGGATTGCCGTCTTCAATTGCCTTAAAGTTTTTGATAAACCCTTCCTCTTTTAGGATTTCCGCAACTCTGGCCTTTATCTTGGAGGTAGGGATATCAACGGTATCTTTTTTGGCCATATTTGCATTCCTAATCCTGGTTAGCATATCAGCTACGGGGTCAGTCATTGCCATGTAATGCCAACCTCCTCTCTTTCATAAAATTAATCACCAGCTAGCCTTTTTGACCCCGGGAATTTCACCTTTATGGGCTAATTCACGGAAACAAATTCGACATATTTCAAATCTACGGAGTACTCCCCGGGCCCGGCCACAGCGACGGCAGCGCCGAACTTTTCGGGTGGAATACTTTTCGCCGTGTTTTTCTCGCTCTATCTGGCTCTTTCGTGCCACTCGTTTTCCCCCTTTCAGTCCTTCTTAAAAGGCATTCCCAAACGGGCAAGAAGCTCCTGAGCCTCTTCGTCAGTCTGGGAGGAAGTTACAATGATGATGTCCATTCCCCGGACTTTATCAATAGAGTCAATATCTATTTCCGGGAAGACAGTCATTTCCCTGATTCCAAGTGAGTAATTCCCCCGGCCATCAAAAGAACGGGTGGATACTCCTCTAAAATCTCTTATCCGGGGTAGGGCAACAGTAACCAGCTTGTAAAAGAACTCATACATTAATTCTCCCCGTAGGGTCACCTTACATCCTACAGGCATCCCAGCCCTAATTTTAAAATTAGCTATTGATTTTTTTGCCTTGGTTATTACTGGTTTTTGCCCGGTAATCTGGGTAAGTTGGCTTACTGCATCGTCCAGTGCTTTTACATCATCCTTGGCTTCGCCAACACCAAGATTAACAACAATTCTTTCCAGTTTGGGAACTTCCATTACATTCTTATATTTAAACCGTTCCATTAAGTTGGGAACGATTTCTTCTCTGTACTGTTCTCTAAGCACAGCCATGGTGGCACCTCCTCTCTCCCCAACTACTTATCTACAACCTCATTACACTTTTTGCAGGTTCGAACTTTTTTCCCGCTATCCAATACCTTGCGACCAACCCGAGCATTTTTCCCACACCGGGGGCAAATTAATTGGACGTTGGAAGCATTGACGGGGGCTTCGTTTTCCACTATCCCGCCCTGGGGAAGTTCCCTGGTTGGCCGAGTGTGGCGGTGAACAATATTTACACCCTCAACAATTACCCGCTTGTTATCTGGAATAACTTCCAGAACCTTACCTTTTTTTCCAAAATCTTTACCCGCAATAACGCGGACAGTATCTCCTTTTTTCACATGCATTTTATGCGCCAATTTCCTTACCTCCTTCCCTGAAACCTAGAGGACTTCCGGAGCCAGGGAAATAATCTTCATGTAATTCTTCTCTCTTAATTCTCTAGCCACCGGGCCAAAGATCCTCGTTCCCCTGGGATTGTTGGTCCTATCAATAATTACAGCTGCATTTTCATCAAAAGAAATATATGAACCATCCGGGCGCCGGAATTCCTTTTCAGTCCTTACAACAACGGCTTTGACTACTTCGCCTTTTTTTACCATACCGCCGGGGATGGCCTCTTTTACTGTAGCAACAATAACGTCCCCAACGCGGGCATATCTTTTCCTTGAGCCGCCAAGGACTTTAATACAAAGAATCTGACGGGCACCGGTATTGTCGGCAACACGGATCTTGCTTTCTGACTGGATCATGGCCTGCTGCCCCTCCTCTCTCTACCGCTAAATTCTTTCGGCTCTTTCCAGAACCCTGCGCACCCGCCACTTTTTGTTCTTGCTGTGGGGGCGGCTTTCAATTATTTCTACCCTATCACCAATTCGACAGGTATTTTCCTCATCGTGGGCCATAAACTTCTGGCTCCGCTTTACAGTCCTTTTATATAAAGGATGCTGGGTACGCCGCTCAACCAGGACCACCACAGTTTTGTCCATTTTATCGCTAATTACGGTGCCATCCTGGATCCTTCTTGTTTTTCTTTCCAAGCTGCTACCTCCTTTCAGTTAAACCGGTCTTCGGGACGACCGATCAGGGTCTGACCGTTAATCTCCCCTAAAAGCCGGCCATTATCAAAAATTTCGAAGGTGCAAACCTTTTTGGGGATCATTTTCTTCCGTCCCTGATCTTCTATTACCAAAACGTTCTCCCTGTCTTCCAGGACCTCTCCACTTAAACCCAGGTAGGTCCCTCCGGTTACCTTGCTGATTTTAATTCTTTTCCCGACAAGAGGGATCTTTTCCAATTCCCTGCTGGTCATGGGGATAACCCCCTTTAAACATTAAGCTCTGATCTCTTTTTCCCTCATTACAGTTTTTACCCTTGCTATATCCCGACGGACTTTTCTAATGCGCAGGGGGTTTTCTAGCTGGGCAGTTGCATTCTGGAAACGAAGGTTAAAAAGTTCTTCTTTCAGGTCCTTTAATTTTAATTCCAGTTCCTCACCGGTCATATCACGCAATTTTTCTGCTTTCATTCTTGCTCACCTTCCAACTCTTCACGGGTGACAAACTTGGTTTTAATGGGAAGTTTGTGGGCTGCCAAACGTAAAGCTTCTTTGGCTTTTGCTCTGTCAACTCCAGCCAGTTCAAACATTATCCGACCAGGTTTAACCACTGCCACCCAGTATTCTGGAGCTCCTTTTCCGCTCCCCATTCTGGTTTCTGCGGGTTTCGCGGTTACGGGTTTGTCGGGGAAGATTTTAATCCAGACCTTTCCGCCTCTTTTAATGCTTCGGGTCATAGCTATACGGGCTGATTCAATTTGCCGGTTAGTAATCCAGGCAGGCTCCAAAGCCATCAGGCCGTACTCACCAAATTCAATTTCATTTCCCCGCCGGGCCAGTCCGCGCATCCGACCCCGCTGTTGTTTTCTATATTTAACGCGCTTGGGCATTAACATCTGTCCGGCCTCCTTTCACTTACTACGCCTTTTCTTGCTGCCCTTCCGTTGAGGGTAAAACTTCCCCTTTATTGATCCAGACTTTTACCCCAATAGTCCCATAGGTTGTAAGGGCTTCGGCAAAACCGTAATCAATATCGGCACGAAGGGTATGCAGGGGAACGTTCCCCTTACTGTATCCTTCTACCCGGGCCATTTCAGCACCACCCAGCCGGCCACCGCAGCGAATGCGGAAACCTTCTGCACCGAGCCGCATAGCACGATTAAGGGATTGTTTCATTGCTCTCCGGAAGGAAACCCTTCTTTCCAATTGAGCAGCAACGTTTTCAGCAACAAGCTGAGCGTTGAGATCAGGCGATTTAACTTCTTCAACATTAACAACAACCTTGCTTCCAGTTAGCTTTTCCAGGTCAGTTCTAAGTTTATCTACTTCTGATCCACCCCGGCCTATTACCATTCCAGGACGGGCAGTGTGGATATCAACTTTTATCCTCTGGGCTGCTCTCTGGATAACAACCCGGGCAATCCCGGCATTAAACATATTCTTTTTAATGTGTTTACGGATCTCGAGATCCTCATGGAGATAATCGGCCATTTTTCCTTTTTCAGGGAACCACTTGGCATCCCAATCCTTGATTACACCGAGGCGTAATCCATGAGGATTAATTTTTTGACCCATCTTATCCCTCCTCTTTCTCGCCGACCACAATTGTAATGTGGCTCATACGCTTTTTAATCATCGTAGCCCGCCCAAAAGCCCGGGCTCTCCACCGTTTCATTGTCGGTCCTTCGTCAACGTAAGCCTTTTTTATATAGAGATTATCAGGTTCCATCTCATTGTTATGCTCGGCGTTGGCCACAGCCGAATTTATGACTTTCTCAACCAACCGAGCGGCTTTCCGCGGAGTAAATTTCAAGGTGGAAAGGGCATCTCCCACATCCTGGCCTCGGACCAGATCAACTACCTGGCGAACCTTGCGGGGAGAAATCCGCAAATAACGGGCAACTGCCTTTGCTTCCATCTTATCCTAACCCCCTCTCCTATTTCAGTGATGTCGACCTTTCAGTGTGAGCCCCGTGGCCTCTAAATCTACGAGTTGGAGCAAATTCACCAAGTTTATGCCCCACCATCTCTTCGGTGATGTAAATCGGAACATGGCGGCGACCGTCATGGACGGCTATGGTGTGACCAACCATTTCCGGAAAGATAGTGGAGGCACGCGACCAGGTCTTGATTACGTTTTTTTCGTTTTTCTTATTCATCTCCTCAATTCTCTTGAGAAGTTTGGGTTCACAAAAAGGTCCTTTTTTCAGGGAACGACCCATAAATATACCTCCTCTCCTCTACCGTTTTTTCCTGCGCCGTCCGCGAACAATATATTTGTCCGATTCTTTGCGACGCTTCCTGGTTTTGTAACCGATTGTGGGAACACCCCAGGGGGTAACCGGTTGACGGCCGGGAGGAGTTTTTCCTTCACCACCGCCATGGGGATGGTCAACAGGGTTCATTACGGTTCCCCGCACTGCCGGCCTGAATCCCTTCCAGCGGCTCCTACCAGCTTTTCCACCAGAAAGGTTTTCGTGTTCAATATTACCAACCTGGCCAATAGTAGCCCGGCATTTCTGTTCAATCAAACGGACCTCTCCTGAAGGCATCCGTACGTGAGCATATTTCCCTTCTTTGGCCATAAGCTGAGCCTCTGTTCCAGCTGAGCGAGCCAGCTGGCCTCCTTTTCCAGGCCTTAGCTCAATATTATGGACCACGGTACCTACCGGGATATTAGCCAGCGGCAGGGCATTTCCAGGAATTATGTCAGCTTCAGGTCCGGACACTACCTGATCCCCAACTTTTAAGCGGTTGGGAGCCAGAATATAGCGTTTTTCTCCGTCCAGGTAATGGAGCAGTGCAATCCTGGCAGAGCGGTTGGGGTCGTATTCAATCCGGACAACCTTTCCTGGAACTCCGTCCTTGTTTCTCTTAAAATCAATAATCCGGTATTTTCTTTTATGCCCTCCTCCGCGGTGGCGCACGGTAATGCGACCATGAGCGTTGCGGCCGCCTTTTTTATAAAGCGGTGCCAAAAGGCTTTTTTCCGGACCTTCCTTGCTCAGTTCGGAAAAATCAGCAACGGTCATAAACCTTCGTCCCGGAGAGGTGGGTTTGAATTTTTTAATCGCCATCATTCCCCCTCCTTTACTGCCCAGCTTACATTCCTTCGTAAATCTCGATGCTGTCACCTTGGGCAAGTTTGACAACTGCCTTTTTCCACTTGGGGGTAAACCCGCGGTGCACTCCCATGGATTTTTCTTTTCCGGGCATCCTGTGAGTAGTTACTTTTTCCACTTTTACCCCGAAGATTTCTTCAACTGCTTTCCTGATTTCAATTTTTGTTGCCCCCAGGGCAACTTTAAATGTATAGGAATTATTTTCGTTGATTAAATCCATGGTCCGTTCCGAAATATGGGGTTTTAGGATAATCTCCCTTGGATCCTTCACGGTGCAAGCACCTCCTCAACCAGGCTGACAGCGTCCCTGGTTGCCACGATATAATCATGGTTAAGCAGGTCAAAAATGTTAAGAGCTGAAGCAACCAGTGTTTTTACCCCGGGAATATTCCGGGCTGATTTGTAAACATTTTCATCACGATCTGGAATTAACAGGAGAACTTTTTTCCCGTCAATCTTGAGGTTCTGCAGAAGAGAGATAACACTTTTTGTCTTTGGGGCATCAAGATTAAAACCCTCAAGAACCAAAAATTTTTCTTCTGCAACTTTAGCGGAAAACGCAGAGCGCAGTGCCTGCTTCTTCACTTTTTTAGGCAGGCGGTTGCGATATTCTTTGGGTTTTGGTCCAAAAGTAATCCCACCACCAACCCAAATCGGAGAACGAATACTTCCGTGCCGGGCACGACCGGTTCCTTTTTGGCGCCAGGGCTTACGTCCTCCACCTTTAACTTCATTTCTGGTTTTTGTCGAAGAGGTTCCCTGGCGTTTTCCCCGTAACTGAGCAACAACTGCGTCGTGCATCAATCCGGGCTTGATTTCCGCCGCGAACACTCCCTCTTTTAAGTCCAGGTCACCAACCTGGCTGCCTTCTCTATCGAAAATTGATACTTTAGGCATGGTTCACTCCTCCTTACCCAACTTTCACCGCTTCGCGGATGGTAACCAGGCTTTTATTCGGTC
>PUKG01000309.1 GCA_003550445.1 Halobacteroidaceae bacterium | reverse complement strand
ACTATATTGCCCTTGTAAACTTCCAGGAAGGTCCGATGCAAAGCAAAGAGGTTCGCCAGGCTTTAAACTATGCCGTAAATGTTCCAGAGTTAATTGATTTTGTTCTTGACGGGAGTGGAACTCAGATGGCTGGACCTCTTTCCGAATTAAATCCGGATCATGATCCCAGCCTTGAACCCTATCCTTTTGACCCGGAAAAAGCTGTTCAGATGATCAGGGATGCAGGCTATGAGCCAGCCCAACTCAGTTTTACCCTTGATAGCCCGGATGGAAGATATCCTCAGGATAGGGAAGTAGCCATGGCTATCGCTGATCAATTAAGGGAGATAGGAATTGATGTTTCTGTCCGGGTAAACGAGTGGGGAACACACCTGGATAGAATAATTAATCGAAATACCGGTGAAATGTTCTTGCTTGGCTGGGGACCTGCTTTTACTGCCCAGGGTACAATTGAATCTTTAATGATGACAGACCGGACCTACAGTGGGTTTGGGTTACCTTGGTTGGATGAAATGATAACTGCAGCGGTTCCCCTTGTAGACCCTGACGAGATGCGGGAAGGCTGGAATGAAATTCAACAACTTGTTTTTGATGAAGCCCCCTGGATTTTCCTGTGGCAACAGCATGACCTTTGGGGTGTTAATTCTGATTTAGACTGGACTCCAAGAGCCGATGAAAGAGTTCTCGGTTTTGAAATGCGCTGGAACGATTAGTCCAATTAGTTAAGTAATAGGGGATCCAATTTTAAGGAGGACAGAGAATGCAAGGATACCTGATCAGGCGGATACTCCAATTATTAATAGTTATTTTTCTTGCCTTAACCGCCGTTTTTTTCATGCAGTTTTTAGCTGGTGATCCGGTAATTCTACTCCTTCCAATGGATGCAACCTTTGAGGAGATTGCTGAAATGCGGGAAAGGTTGGGTTTTGATGATTCAATTTTCGTCCAGTACTTTCGCTTTGTTTCCCGTGCTCTAAGGGGAGACTTTGGTCAATCTTTGCGACACCCTCAAACTGCAGTTCAACTTGTAATTTCACGCATTCCCGCAACCCTTGAACTTGCATTAATTGCAGTGGTAGTTTCCCTGCTTGTTGCAATTCCAATTGGCGTTATATCCGCGGCTTTTCGAGGATCATGGTTTGATCAGGTAGCGATTGTAGTGACAGTTTTTGGGCAGGCTGTTCCAGGGTTCTGGCTGGGGATAATGTTGATTCTTTTTTTCTCAGTAACCCTGGAATGGTTGCCCACTGGTGGTAGGGGAGAATTTAATAATCTAATTCTCCCTATTATCACCCTAACTGCTTTTTATGCTGCCCGTTTTGCCCGAATGACCCGCTCAACTGTACTGGATGTTTTGAATACCGATTATATAAGAACTGCTCGGGCAAAAGGGCTTTCAGAAAGCCGGGTCCTTTACAAGCATGCCTTGCGCAATGCCAGTATTTCAATAATAACCCTACTTGGATTACAGCTTGGCCAACTCCTTGGAGGGGCTGTTGTTACCGAAACCGTTTTTTACTGGCCTGGCCTTGGACGTTTGCTTGTTCAATCTCTTTTAAACCGGGATTTTCCTGTGGTTTTTACCGGGGTTTTCTTCATTGCCCTGGTTCACGCTTCTTTGAATCTGGCTGTCGACCTTGTTTATTTGCTGGTGGATCCCCGGATTTCCTACGATTGAGCATTTTAACCAGAAAAGAGCTGTTTTTTATATAGCCAGAAAGGAGGGAAGGCGCCGTCCCTTTCAGTCGGGGTATGTGCCGAAAAATTTATGATCTGGTGGGTAAAAAAGTTAATTCAAAGTCCAACAGGAATGATTGGCTTTTTTATTGTCCTTCTGGTGATTCTTTCCAGTATATTTGCTCCCTTAATTGCTCCTGCGGACCCTAATCAGGCTAATCGACCGAATCGTTTGCAGCCCCCGGGAACTCCCGGCCATATTTTCGGAACAGATCAGCACGGGAGAGACCTTTTTTCCCGGGTTGTCTTTGGTTCCAGAATTTCTATTTTTGTTGGACTGGTAACAGTAATAATAGCAGGGACAATTGGGACAGTTGTTGGCCTTTTCTCCGGTTATTTTGGTAAATGGCTTGATTCGGTAATAATGAGACTTGTTGATGTCTGGTTAAGCTTTCCTTTTATTCTCCTGGCCCTAATAATCAATGCAATTCTTGGAATGGGTCTGCGGAATGTTGTTATAACCCTGATAATTACGGGCTGGGTAATTTTTGCCCGTTTGGTCAGGGGGGAAGTTCTGGCCTTAAAAAACCTGGATTACATTCAGGCCGCAAAAGCCCTTGGCCAATCGGAGCTGAAGGTAATATTCTTTCATATTTTGCCCAATGTTTTTACCCCGATTATAATTATTTCTTCTTTACAGATTTCTCAGATTATTATTGCAGAAGCGACAATAAGCTTTTTGGGTTTTGGAGTTCAACCTCCTACTGCTGCCTGGGGAAATATGCTTTCTGATGGAAGAAATTTTCTTTTTAATGCCTGGTGGATGGCGACCTTCCCGGGGTTGGCCCTTGCTTTTACTGCTCTTGGTTTAAACCTGTTTGGAGACTGGCTTAGGGATACCCTTGATCCGAAAATTTCCAAGTGATAAAAGAAATAAGTCCCCGTGGTTTTTTACACGGGGATTTTTTGGTTTTGAACCAAATAAAAAATGGTTTTGGAATTAAACCTTGGGGCTAATAAAAAACTACCTTCCTGAAAAAGATGGCATTGTTTTTGCATAAGTTATTTTCAGGAAAGGAGTTGTATGGGAATGAAAGCTAAGGTGGTTGAATTTATCGAACAAGAAAGAGAAAATTATATTTCTGCAGCAAAATATATATGGGAAAACCCCGAGATTGGTCATCAGGAGTTCAAAGCTCAAAAACTCCTTGTTGAGCTTTTAGAAAAAGGCGGTTTTGAAGTGGAAAAGGGCGTTGCAGGAATGGATACGGCTTTTATTGCCCGCAGTGGGGGGTTAAAGCCGAGTGTAGC
Source organism: Halobacteroidaceae bacterium (assembly GCA_003550445.1). GTDB lineage: Bacteria > Bacillota > Halanaerobiia > B1SED10-174 > B1SED10-174 > T1SED10-26. The sequence goes on along the minus strand of PUKG01000309.1, from coordinate 7,373 downwards.
TTTTCTTGCTGAGTATGATGCTCTACCAGGATTGGGCCATGCCTGCGGGCATAACCTGATAGGGGTAATGGCTGTGGCTGCTGGAATATCCCTGAAGAAATTTTTACCACCGGAAATGGGCAGTATTATGGTTATTGGCTCCCCTGCCGAGGAAACAGATGGAGGCAAGGTTGCAATGGTAAAGGATGGAGTTTTTGATGAAGTGGATATTGCTTTGATGGCCCATCCCTCTACAAGATACCAAAAAAGTGGCCATTCTCTGGGCCTGGAAACTCTTCAGTTTGACTTTTTTGGCTCCAGCGCTCACGCTTCTTCGGCTCCAGAAAAAGGTATTAACGCCCTGGATGGGGCAATTAATACCTATGTTTCAATAAGTAATCTCAGGCAACAGGTAAAGGATGGAGCCCGTATCCACGGTGTTATTACAAAAGGGGGAGAGGCTGCAAATATAATCCCCGAGCATGCTCGTTTACAATATTATGTTCGGGCTCGGGAAAAAGAGGAACTTGATAAACTTGTAGAAATGGTCAAAGCCTGTGCAGAAGGAGGAGCTAAAGGAGCGGGCTGTCGATTAAAGATATCAAACTATGAAACTGGGTATGCAGCCTTAATTTCCAACAAACCTCTTAACGAAAAATTTTGTTCAAATCTTGTTTTTCTTGGAGTTAGCCTGGAAGATATAAAAGAGGGTAATAGTCAAGGATCGGTTGATATTGGGGATGTTAGCCAGGTTGTCCCTGCAATCCACCCCTATGTAAAAATTACAGAAAATTCCTGTGCGGGGCACACTCGTGATTTTGCTATTGCAGCAAAAAGCCAAGAGGCAATGAAGGGAATGCTACTTGGAGCAAAAGCCCTTGCTTTAACGGCACTGGATTATTTTTTTGATGAAAACCTTAAAAGGGAAATAGGTGAAGATTTTGCAAAAAATAAATAGATTGGGTTTTTATTGGACAGCCAAAAACAACCATAAAAACAACCAAAAGGCAATTCTGAGGCTTAACTTTTTTTGCAAGCAATAAAAATAAAGAGTTTTTTATTGGCACGAGTTTTGCTTTTTAACTAGCCACACCAATAAAACCGGGATTTCCCGGTAATGGGAGGTAGAATTGATGTTAAAGATTCTTTCTGCGGGTTTCTTAGTGTTGTTATTGTTATTTGGGTCGGGACAGGCAATGGCAGATGATGAATTTATCATAGCTCTAGAATCAGATATTACAAGGATGGATCCAATAGGAATTCAGGATGCCACTACCAGCCAGGTAGCTTTTCAGGTAATGGAGAGGCTTTTGGCTCGTGATTATGATGGGAACCTGGTTCCTGCTCTTGCAACGGATTTTGAGCCAAATGAGCAGGGGGATGAATGGACTTTCTTCTTAAGGGAGGGAGTTACGTTCCATGACGGATCAACCTTTGATGCTCATGTCGCCAAGTGGCACTTTGATAGGGCAAGAGGCGAGGATAGCAACTTCAGGGGTCAGTTCTCAATTGTAGAGGATGTCGAAGTTGTTGATGATTACAAAATTAAATTTTACCTGGAAAGACCTAGCGCCGCTTTCATTGACAACACAATTATGACCAACGCTGGATATATTCCCAGCATGCAGGCTTATGAAGAAAAAGGAGAAGATTTTGGTTACGAACCTGTAGGGACGGGGCCCTTTATGTGGTATGATTGGGAACCGGGAGAGGAAATTAACCTTGTAAGAAATGATAACTGGTGGGGAGATGGACCTTTACTTGGAGCTGTAACCTACCGAGTTATTCCCGAAGCGTCAACCCAGATTGTGGAGCTGGAAACTGGTGGAGTGCACCTTGTAACCAGGGGATTGCAAGAAGATGTCCAGAGAATAATGGACCGTCCCGAGTTTGAAGTGGTTACTTCCCCTGCATATCGAAATCGTCATTTCTTGCTCCAGCAGGAAAAGGAACCCTTTAATGACATCCTGGTCCGGCAGGCAGTGAGCTATGCCATTGACATGAAGACTATTGTTGAAATACTTGCCTATCCTTTAATGGAGCCCGCTGTATCTCTTATACCTGATGCTTCATGGGCTTTCACCGATGATTTAGTTGATTATGGATACGACCCGGACAAAGCAGAAGAATTACTTTTAGAGGCAGGCTACACCAGGGCTTCCAACGGAAAATTTGAAAAAGATGGAGAAACACTGGAAATTGAAATTCTTTGCCCGGATGGTCGTTATTTCATGGACAAGCAGATTTCCGAAGCCGTAAGACATCAACTGGTTGAACTTGGTTTGGATATAAGGATAACAATTCAGGAATGGGGAGCTTTCCTGGATCGAGCTTTTGCGGGGGACTTCCAAATGGCCTATTTGGGCTGGAATCAATCAAGCCCGGAACCTTCTCTTTTTACAGATGCCCTTGTAAAAACCGGAGGTCGTGCCAATGATGCCGGGATTAGCCATGAGGAATTGGATGAACTATTAATTGAAGCAATGAAAGTTCCTGATATTGAAGAGAGGAAAGTACTTTATGCTGAAGCTCAGAGAATAATAAATGAAAATGCCTGGTTTATTTTCATTGGAAACGAATCAATGGTCTGGATGTTCCCGGCTAATGTCCAGGGGTTTAACCCTTCACCGGCCCAGTCAGAAGATCTTACGCAGATATACTTTTCTAATTAGAAAAGGAAATAGGGGGCAGGGTTTTTCCTGCCCCTTATTTCAATAAAAGAGGTGCCCGAAATGTTTAACTACACAATCCGAAAAATGATATCAGCCGTTCCAGTTTTAATTGGGGTGACAATACTGGTTTTTTTGGTTTTGCACCTTACTCCGGGAGATCCTGCTCGAATCCTTGCAGGACCAGATGCTTATGAAGAAGATATAGCGGCTATCAGGCAAAGGTTGGGTTTAAATGACCCATTGTATGTTCAATATGGAAATTTTATGGCCGGGTTGATCCGGCTTGATTTTGGCCGCTCTTTTAGGACTGGTCGGCCGGTTATTACTGATATCGCCCGACGCTTTCCTAATACCATGGAATTGGCCCTGGTAAGCCTTTTTTGGGCAACTATAGTTGGAGTAGTGGTTGGGGTCTATGCTGCTATCAGGCCCGGTTCCACCGCGGATGGGGCATCAATGACAGCAGCCTTATTAGGAGTTTCCATTCCAACTTTCTGGTTGGGATTAATTTTAATGCTAATCTTTTCTTATTATTTGGGCTGGTTTCCTGCTTCGGGTAGAGCGGGGCCTTTCTGGACACCAGAAGGTTTTCGAAGTATTTTTTTGCCTGCCATCTCACTGGGAGCACCTTCTGCTGCAATTTTAGCCCGGCTTACTCGCTCCAGTCTTTTAGAAGTTCTTGGTGAAGATTATGTTCGAACAGCAAAAGCAAAAGGGTTAGCGCAAAAAGTTGTTATTTATAGACATGCTTTGCGAAACGCTCTAATTCCTGTTGTTACCATAACAGGTTTGGAATTAGGCTATTTAATGGGAGGGGCATTAATAACAGAACAGGTTTTTGCCTGGCCAGGGCTGGGGAGATTAATTATTAATGGGATCTATGCTCATGATTACCCCACCGTTCAGGCTTCAATTTTAGTTTTAGCAGGAATTTTTGTCCTGGTTAACCTGGTTACCGATCTTTTTTATGCTGTTTTGGACCCCAGGATCAAATATAACTGAGTTTTGAGGAAGGAATAGGAGGATTTATAGTGAAGAAGTTTTTTAAACGACTATTAAAACATCGGTCTGCTCAAATTGGAGGAATAGTTGTCATTCTTGTTATCCTAATGGCAATTTTTGCTCCCGTGCTGGCTCCTGAAGGCTATGACCGACAGAACCTTTTCCGTAGATTTGAGCCCCCTTCCTCTGAAACTTGGTTTGGTACTGACCAGATGGGGAGGGAAATTACTACAAGAATTATTTGGGGGGCCAGGATTTCTTTAATGGTGGGTACCCTTTCTGTGATAATTGGGGTTGTTGGCGGGGGTTTTCTTGGCTTAGTTTCAGGATATTATGGGGGAAATCTGGACCGCTTCATAATGGGTTTAATGGAGGTTTTGCTTGCTTTTCCCGGGATCCTTCTGGCTTTGACGGTTGTTGCAATTTTAGGTCCGGGATTGACCCAGGTAATGGTTGCTGTTGGTATAGCAAGGATTCCCCAGTTTGCGCGCTTGATTAGAGGATCAACCCTTTCTGTTCGAGAAAAGGATTATATAGAAGCTCAAAGAGCTTTAGGTAGTAGAGATTCAAGAATTTTGTTCCGTCACATTTTACCAAACGTGCTTGCCCCGGTGCTGGTAATGGGAACCCTTAGTATTGGAACCAGTATTCTTGCTGCTGCAGGTTTGAGCTTCCTTGGTTTAGGAGCACAACCCCCAATACCTGATTGGGGCGGAATGCTTAGCGAAGGAAGGGCTTATTTAAGGACCGCATGGTGGGTCGGAGTTTTTCCTGGAATATTTATAATGTTTACAGTTCTGGGTTTTAACTTGCTGGGAGACGGATTAAGGGATATTCTTGATCCCCGATTACAAAGAAGGTAAAGGTGATTTGATTGAATAAAAACGCCAGGGTTGCTCTTGTTACAGGGACAGAAAGGACCAGAAAGTTTCTTTTTCAGCAACTGGAAGAAATAATTGGTGATTTAGTCCAGGTGGATAGTTATGCCCTTGACGAAATGGAAGACAAAAGCCCTGGGCAGGTTAAAGCGGACCTGGTGGTTGTTTCTTCAAAAGTTTTATTAGAAGAGGATGGCTTCAAAGTTGTTTCTCCGGAGGCGCCTTTGATTGTAGCCCGGAGAATAATAAATTACAATTTTATTGACCAGATTTTAACATTACCAGAAGGGACTAAAGCCCTTCTGGTAAATGATGTTCGCAGGGCAGTTTTTCAGTCAATTAATTCTCTGAAAAAACTTGGTTTGGATCACATAGAATACATCCCTTATTTAGGTGAAGAGATTGACGAAGATGTTAAGGTGGCAATTACCCCGGGAGAAGTTGAGTTTGTCCCGGAGTTTGTAGAAAAAGTAATTAATATTGGGCCAAGGCTAATTGATCTTACAACAATATTTGAAATTATTAAACAATTAAATTTACCCCAGGAAAAAGCAGAACATCTTTCGGAAAAATATTTAAAAAAAATTATTCAGTTAAGCCAAAAGCTTGCTTTAAGTAGCCAGAGAGCGGTTGACCTTAATCACCACCTGCGCAGGGTTTTAGATGGCGTAAAAGAAGGGATCCTTGCAGTTGATAACAAGGGGATAGTTTCAGTTTTTAACGAGAACCTATTTGCCTTGTTGAAAATACCGGGAAAAAAAGTTGTCAATCGAAAAGTTGACGATGTCATAAAGGATAAAAAACTGCTTTACTTTATCCGTAACGGTGAAGATACTGCCCAAGAACTTTTTACTTTTGGTGGGGAAGAGCTCCTTGTTACAAGGTTTTTTTTCCAGGCCGAATCAACTGTAGTCTGCACCTTTAAAAATGTAAAAGAAGATTGGCAGGTTGAAAAACAATTAAGGCAGGAATTAGTTAAAAAAGGTTATGTAGGAAAATATTGTCTTGATGATATTCTTGGCTCAAGTCCGGAAATTGAAAGAGCAAAGAATATTGCTGAAAAGATTGCTAAAACTGACTTGAGTATTTTAATTGAGGGAGAAAGTGGAACCGGGAAAGAATTATTTGCAAGTGCCATGCATAACCTTTCCCCGAGGCGAAAGGGCCCCTTCCTTGCTGTAAACTTTAGTTCCCTATCTGAAGATCTTGTTGAAAGTGAATTGTTTGGATACGATGAGGGAGCTTTTACTGGAGCTGCTAAAGGAGGAAAAGAGGGATTATTTGAACAGGCAGAAGGAGGAACAATTTTCCTTGACGAAATCGGGGATATTTCTTTAAAAATTCAAGCTAGACTTTTGCGGGTCCTGGAAGAGAAAGAAATTATGCGGGTTGGAGGAAATAAAATAATCCCAGTTAATGTCCGGGTTATTGCTGCAACAAATAAGGACCTTACAGAACTGATTGAGAAGGGTCAATTTCGAGAAGACCTATACCACCGAATTAAAGTAATGTTTCTGCATATTCCTCCTTTGCGGCAAAGGGTCAGGGACTTGGATGAACTTGTTAACTATTTTTTAAAGGTAGAAGGGGGACCGGATTTATCAATTCACCCCGAGGTAATAAAAAAGCTTAAAGAATTTAATTGGTATGGAAATATTAGGGAGCTAAAAAATACCATTTCATATATGCTTGCTGTTTGTGAAGATAAAACAATCCGGTTCGAAGATATTCCGGATGACTTATTTTTTGAAAAAGGAAAAGAATTTGAAGGAGAAAAAAAGGATAAAAATATTATTGAAGAATGGATTGCTACTGGAGAATGGGAAATTTATGGAAATATTTTGAGGATGATTTCAGAAAAAATTCGTAATGGAGAAAGAATTGGCAGGAAAATAATTGCGGAGGAAGTTTCCCGGAAACTGGATAGAGAGTTTACCGAACAGCAGGTTCGTTTACGCTTAAACAAATTAGAAAGCCAGGGTTTGATTATTAAAAAAAGAGGAAGGGGCGGGACGACAATTACCCCTTTGGGAAAGAAAATGCTTGATAAGAGTAAACTTTAAGAGATAGTTTTTAAAAATGGGGTAGATTTTTGAGCTTTGTTTACAGAGGAAAAGCTTTATTTTATCATAAAAAAGGGGGAGAAGCTCTAATTAGTAATGATTACTAATTAGAGAAACCATCCTTTATTATTCCTTGAATAATAACCCTTAATTGAAATTTACAACGATGAGAAAAAAAGGTATTATTAGCTAAGGATCGGGAAGGAGGATGTGAATTGTTTTTTGAAAATAGATTGATTTTAACAATTTTGATTCTCGTACTTGGTTTTTCCTTCTGGTTTTTAGCAAGTAATAGATCCTTAGTTACCAGCTTTTCCTCAGGAAACGGTGAAACCCTCTCTGATAATGGGTCCCCATGCCTGCGCCACTTAACTCCCCTGCAATTAAGGGTTACCCAGGAAAAGGGAACCGAACCGCCTTTTGACAACGAATACTGGGATCATTATGAGGAAGGGATTTATGTTGATGTTGTCTCCGGGGAACCTCTTTTTAGTTCTCGGGATAAGTATGATTCCCGTTCGGGTTGGCCGAGTTTTACCAAACCCCTTGTCTCAGAAAACATTGTTGAAAAGAAGGACCTTTCCTTTGGGATGATCAGAACTGAGGTCAGAAGTGCTGGAGCAGACTCCCATCTGGGGCATGTTTTTAATGACGGGCCCCAACCCACAGGCTTAAGGTATTGTATTAACTCCGCTGCTCTTAAGTTTGTGCCCAAAGATAGGATGGAAGAGGAGGGTTACGGGGAGTTTTTAGGGGAGTTATAGGATCAATAATTATTT
>PUKG01000124.1 GCA_003550445.1 Halobacteroidaceae bacterium | reverse complement strand
TGAACATCAACAACATGGGTTAACACAACTTCTTTAAGGCCAAGGGCCTTAAATTCTTCAACACAGTACTGCAAGCTGCGGGCAGAATCGGAAAAGTCAGTCGCAAGCAGGACTTTTTCCATTAACATAACCTCACCTCCCCCAGGCTTATATTCCTAAAATACCATATATCGATTTATGTGTCAAACAACTCCCTCTTTTTAGAAAAACATTTTTGTTTTTAATATATCGGTGGAGAAAAATAATGAATTGTTATAGCCTTTTTGGATCCTTTATTTTCTATATTATGGGGAACATTCTCTCGGAGATAAAAGCTGTCACCTTTTTTCAAAGTATGGCTCCCCTCATATAGTTGAACCTCAACTTCTCCTTCTAAAACAAAAATACTTTCCTGCCCGGAATGGGTAATCAGTTTTTCCGAAATCTTTTTTCCGGGATCAAGTTCTGCAAACACCCCTACCATATTTGGTTTTATGTTTTCATCGGATAAAGTTGGGGTTATGAACTCATACTTAGTTCGGACCTGAGGCATAATAACCTTTTTCCGGTCCTTTTCCCGGATAATCTGACTGTCATCAAAATCAACCATAAAAGCCAGCAGAGGAACATTTAATTGACGGGCAATTTTCCTCAAGGTTTCCAGGGAAGGCTGCCTTATTTCTCTTTCAATTTGGGAAATATAGCTTGGGGTAAAACCCGTAAGTTCAGCAAGGTCCTTTAAGGTCAGCCCTCTCTCTGTTCTGATTTTCTTAATCCTTTCTCCCTTCATTTTACCCCTCCATTTTTTTATTTTTTCCCACTGCCCTCCGGTTGACACCGGAAAACAAAACCTTTATAATTAATTTAACAATTATTACAAAAATTTTGCTATAAGTTAACCAATTTTGAGGTGATAAAATTGTTTTCTGAATGTACAGAAAAAACCAACTTTCGCTTTTATCAGTCAGGAATTCACCTGGCCAATGTTTATTTGGAAAAAAAGTCCTGGTTTATTGAAAAAAAGGATCCTTTCAAAAACCTGTGGGATGCAGAAAAACCTTTGGTTTTTAAAAAATGGGACTTTCCCTTTACAATTAAGGATGCCTGCCAAATAATAGAAACCTATAATGGGGAAAAGTTTGATGAAAAAAGGGTTCTTATCGAAAACCCAAATTTTTCCTATCAAAAACACCAAAAAATTACCACCAATATCAAAGGGAAAAATATAGTTTCCCAGATCTGGGCTCAAAAAGATAGTACAAACCCTCTGGATATTGTTACCCTTGAAGGAAGCATAATCGGATTAATTCAAACCAATCGGTTCGGTTCTTCCTTTTTTATTAAAGAAGGTTATGAAGACCTCACTCCATTAAAAAAATGGGGGGAAGAAATTATTTCGGATAATAATCGGGGAATCAACAACCTTGGTATTTTCTATACGCCTACCTCAGATGGGGTTAATTTAAAAACCAATGTCTGGCTTCCAGGAGATTTACAAGAAAATGAACAGCTTCCTGCAATTCTTATCCGAACCCCCTACGGGATAGATACCTTCAGCAAATCAGAACTCCGTTTTGTCCAAAGAGGGTACGCCCTGATTGTCCAGGAAACAAGGGGCCGGGGAGGATCCGAAGGTGAATGGATCCCAATGTTTTTCGAAAGAGAAGATGGGAACGACACCCTTAACTGGATTGCAGGACAAAAATGGAGTAACCAAAGAATTGGAATGATCGGGGCATCCTATGACGGATATGTCCAATGGGCAGCTGCCGCCAGTGGAAACTCCTATCTCAAAGCCATGGTAAGCCAGGTTCCTGCTGGAAGTCCTTTTGTTGATATTCCCCGTAAGGGAGGAGCTTTTATGGCTGGCCTTTTAGCCTGGATTTTTATGGTTTCTGAGAAAGACCTTAATTATGAAGCCAAAAACCGAAAAGACTGGGATGAAATTCTTAATCACCGCCCAATAATTGATATACCCAGAAAAGCACTGGGCCAAGAAATTCCTTTCTGGAACACCTGGATGGATCATCAGGATAAAGATGAGTTCTGGAAAAAATCAGACTGGACACTTCATTGGGATAAAATAAAAACCCCTGCACTAATTATTTCTGGCTGGTATGATGATAACGGCATGGGGAGCACCGAAGCCTGGGAAACCATAACCCGGGCAGGAGTTAATAACAAAAAAATGATCTTGGGACCCTGGATTCATATGTTTAACACCACCAGGAAAATTCATAATATTGATCTGGGAACTGATTCAATCAGGTATGATCTCGATCTCCTCTACCTTAAATGGTTTGATCGCTTTCTAAAAGAAAAACCAAGCGATATTGAAAGTGAACCTGCTGTCGAGTATTTCATGGTTGGGGCCAACAAATGGGAAGCGGACTCCCAATGGCCTCCTAAAGAAACTGAATATCAAAAGCTTTATCTAAACGGGGATGGTTTGAAAACGGAAAAACCAGGAGACCAGTTATCTGATTCTTTCCACTTTGATCCCGAAAACCCCTGCCCGCACCTTATTGATGTTTCGGAAAATGAAATGGCTGTTCCCGAAAATTACCGCGAAGTAGAAAAAAGAGATGATATCCTTTTTTATACCTCCAGCCCGTTAAAAGAAAACCTTGTTATTGCTGGAGATATTTGGGCTGAGTTATATGCTGCAAGTTCTGCCCGGGACACTGATTGGGTTGTTAGGTTAACCGAAGTGGACGAAAAAGGTAATTCCATACGGATATCTGATGGGTTAATTCGGGCCCGGTACAGGAATTCCTTTTCCCATCCGGAATTGCTTTCCCCGGGCAAAATCGAAAAATACAAAATAAGGATGAGCAAAATTGCTATTACTATTAAAAAAGGGCATCGTTTAAGGGTCCAGATTACCTCCGGAGCGAAAAACCTTATTTTCCCAAATCAAAACACCGGTCATGACCCTGCTATAGATGTTCAAAGCTTAATTGCCAGACAGCAAATATTTCATTCCCAAAAATTCCCTTCCCATATAAAACTTCCTGTCCAAAAAAATAAAGCAGATTTAACTAAATGCCTTTGAGGAGGAATTAGCCTTGAAAATTACTGATATTAAAACCAGGAAATATAACCTGGAATTGGTAGAACCCTTTTCCATTGCCCTGGGAACCATTGAAAAGGTAGAAAATGTCCTCGTGGAAATTGAAACTGATGAAGGATTTATAGGAATCGGGGAAGCTGCTCCCACCCCTTTTGTAACTTATGAAACTCCCGGAGGGATTATAACCCTGATTGAAAAATATTTCAAAAACCTCCTTATTGGAGAGGATCCCCGGAATATTGAGCGTTTAGTAACAAAAATGGACCAGGTCATTAAAGGAAACAGTTGCGCAAAAGCTGCAATTGATATTGCGTTGTTTGACCTTGTTGCCAGGATTTATGATGCCCCATTATTTCAAGTCCTTGGAGGCTCAAAGAGTTCCTTCAACAGTGACTGCACCATATCAATTGGAGAACCAAAAGAAGTTGAAAAAAAAGCCAGAACAATAATAAATCAGGGGTACTCCATTTTAAAAATCAAAGTTGGTCTTGATGAAAAAAAAGAGATCGCTGGAATAAAAAGGCTCCGTGATTCCTTAGGTCCCCGGGTTAAAATAAGGCTGGATGCTAACCAGGGCTGGAACCCCAAACAGGCCCTATCAATAATCGAAAAGCTGGATAAGTTTGATATTGAACTTATTGAACAACCCGTTCCTAAAGAAGATTTTCCCGGTCTTGCCTTTATCCGTTCAAGAACAAACATTCCAATAATGGCGGATGAAAGCCTTTATTCTCCTCAGGATGCTTTGCGCCTTGTTCAAATGGAAGCAGTCGATTTATTTAACATTAAATTAATGAAAAGCGGGGGCCTTCTCAAAGCAAAAAAAATTGCTGCTATTGGTGAAGCAGCGGGCATAAATTGTATTGTAGGGTGCATGATGGAAAGCAGGGTTGCCCTTAGTGCCGCTGCCCACCTTGTTGCTGCAGTACCCAATATCACAGGCGCAGATTTAGACGCTCAAAATGCCTTGAGGACAGATCCCGTAATAGGTGGGGTTGAGTTTAAGGGAGGCGAAATCCTTCTTCCCTTATCTCCAGGCCTTGGAATAATGAAAATTGAAACTTAAATAAGAGGGCTCCAGGCCCTCTTATTGTTTGTTTTTCCTCTTTTTTCTTTCCCTGTTTTCCTCTTTTAGAGCTTTTTCCAAGCAATACTGACACAAAAAAATAATTCTTGAGATGTTCTCTTTTTTCCCACAAAAAATGCATTTCCCCTCTGAAAACGACTCCCTCAAAACCCCACCTCCAAAAAGAAATTAGAGGAAAACCGAAACAAATCATCCCCTAATAAATTGGAGGCGAAAAATAGTGAATTGAAATAGATTCTTCTTTTCCCGAACAGAGAATATTATGGGGAATATTTTCTCTAATATAAAAGCTATCTCCCTCTTTTAGCCTTGCTACCTGATCATACAAATGAACTTCTATTTCTCCTTTTAAAACCAGAATGCTTTCTTGCCCGGAATGGGAAATTAACTTTTCGGAAACCCACTTTCCTGGTTCAAGCTTTGCATAAAGCCCTACCATATTGGGTTTTATATTCTCGTCAGAACTAATTGGTGTAATAAACTGGTATTCAGTTTCAATTTCCGGCATGTAGGTGGTTTTTCTGTTTTGCTTTCGGATAATAAAACTATCATCGTTGTTAATCATAAAGGCTAAAACAGGCACCTCCAGGCATTCAGCAATTTTCCTTAAAGATCCCAGGGAAGGGTGCCTTATTCCTCTTTCTATCTGGGAAATATAGCTAGCAGTTATCCCTGTTTTATCCGCAAGCTCTTGCAAGGTATAACCCTTTCTATTCCTTACCTCCTTAATTCTTTCACCCTCCATAAGCCCAACCCTTTCTTTTTTGTTTTACCTTTCTACAAACAATATGTTTATTTTTTTCTTTTTATAATTCTTCCTCCAAATCTAACTGCTTTGGCCTCTTCTTTTCTTTCATAGAGAAATCCAATTTCCAGCTCAAGGTTTCCAAAAGAACAAATCGCTGTATCATTTGAGACCGGTTGTAAAGGGTATTCTTTATCAAAAACCTCGGAGCCATCAAGTTTTAAAACAAGGCCATTTTCTTTTTTTTCAACTAAAATGGTTCCTCCCTCATCAGAGTGATAATTCCCTGCAAATCTTTTTTGATGATTCTCTTCCCACTTTCTTCTATTGTATTCAAATCGAGGGGTTTCAACCGGCAAACCAAGCATTTTATTTATTACACCTAACCAGATTTTACCCGCAGGGGTCTCTCTCAGGTTCGTTAAAACAACTGCTGAAATCCCCTTTTCTGGAACAAAGCCAGCATAAGAAGAGGCTCCCTTAAGGTTCCCTCCATGGTCTACCAGGGTGAACCCGTGGTAAGAAGGTTGAATATGGAATCCATAACCGTAATAACTCTTTAAGGAGAAAGGTACTCCAGGGGCAGTAATTTTTGCTAACCCTTCCCTGGAAATCAATTTCCTACCTTTTAATTGCCCTCCCTGGGCAAGCATCTGGGTATATTTGATCATATCACCCGGGGTTGATTTTAGAGAGCCTGCTGCATAAAAAGGAGGAGCTTCCTGCCAGTTAGGGGAATCAAAAATCTCCTCGCCTTTTTTATAATACAGAGTTGTCCTGTTATTATCATTTAAAACCTTTTTAAGGCTAAAGGTGCTTCTTTCCATTTCCAGGGGATCAAGTATATTTTCTTCAACATACTGGGAATAGGTTCGGCCACTGATCTCCTCTATAATAGCACCAAGAAGAGCATACCCGTCATTGGAATAACTGGAGTTTTCCCCCGGGGAACCAAGCAAATCAAAATCTCCTCGGGCAATAAAGTTAACTAATTCCTCATAATAATTTATTGGGTAAGGTGGATTTTTTTCTTCTTCACCTTTATCTGGAGATGTATTACCCCAAAAAGAATATTTAAAACAGGGCAGGGGAGGAAGGCCTGAGGTATGATTAAGAAGATTGTGGATAGTGACCTTTTTATCATCATAACCAGGGATTGAAAAACCTGGAAGGTATTTTTTTACAGGTTCCGATAAAGAAAGAAAGCCCTTTTCTTCTAACTGAATAATTGCAACTCCGGTAATAGATTTGGTAAGGGAAGCAATTCCAAAAATTGTATTTTCATTTATTTCCCGCCCTTTGTTATCTCGATAGCCACTTGCCCAGAAGCATTCCACCTTGTCTCCCCGGGAAACAATCACTGCCCCTCCGGGTGTTTTGGTTTCCTTAAGGATTTTTTCCGCAAAATCTTCAAAGTTAACTTTGTTCCCAGACATTTTTATTTCCTCCTGCAGCCTAATTTTTTAATTTTGGATCAAATACGTCTCGAACGGCATTCCCTAATAGATTGAACCCCAGAACGGAAAAAAGAATTGCCAGTCCCGGGAAATTAACCAACCAGGGAGCAAGCTCAACATAAACCCTTGATCGAACAAGTAAGGCCCCCCATTCCGGAGTTGGAGGCTGGGCACCCAATCCAATAAAACTTAAGCCTGCTGCACTTAAAATTGCCGCCGGAAACTGTAGGGTTGCCATAACAAGGACGGGGGAAATAATGTTTGGGAGGATGTGTCTGAAAAGAATCCTCTTGTTTTTTGCCCCCTGGGCTTTAATTGCTTCTATATATACTTCCTGTTTTATCTCCAGGGTTGACCCCCTTACGGTTCGGATATAACCCGCTATGCCAGAAATTCCTACTGCTATCATCGCATTTTGCAAACTGGGACCCAGAACTGCAACAATTCCCAGGGCCAGAATAAAACCAGGAAAGGCCATCAAAATATCCACAAGGCGCATAAACAAAAGATCAAAAGTTCCCCCCAGGTAACCTGAAAGGAGACCAAGTAAGGTTCCCGCAACAAGGGATATTCCCACGGAGATGATCCCAATTTGCAGGGTAATTCTGGAACCATAAACTATTCGGCTGAATAAGTCCCTGCCCATTTCGTCGGTACCTAAAAAATTCTCCCCCCCTGGAGCTTCAAGTCTTCCTATTATATTCATCTCATAAGGATCGTGGGTAGCAATAAAAGGAGCCAAAATAGCAGTTAATATTAATAATAAAATTATCCCTCCCCCAATTCGGGCACTTCCCTTTCTCCATAGACGTCTAACCATTAATCTTCCTACTGATAAGCCTATATTTTTTTCAACGTTTGGTTTTTTTGCGGTCACCTTAACACCTCCTTAATCATAACTAATTTGTGGATTTAAAAAACTATAAATAACGTCAACTGCAAGGTTTATGGATACAAAAATAACTGTAATAAAAAGGACCAGCCCCTGGATCATCGGGAAATCCCTCCAGGTTATTGCATTAAGGGCAGCTTCCCCAATTCCCGGGTAATTAAAAACAATCTCCACAATAACTGCTCCCCCTAAAAGGTACCCAAACTGCAGCCCAATTATTGTAATAACAGGGATCATAGCATTTCTCAAGGCGTGCTTGTAAATTACTCTTCTTTCTGATAATCCCTTTGAACGAGCTGTTTTAATGTAATCTTTTTGGAGAACATCCAGCATACATGATCTGGTCATCCTTGATATAATTGCAGCGGCTATCAAACCCAGAGTAAGAGATGGGAGAACCAGGTGCTTCCAGGAATCACTCCCCATAACAGGAAACCACCCCAGGTTTACTGAAAAAAACATCATCAAAATCAGTCCAAGCCAGAAAGCAGGCATTGAAACCCCAATTAAAGAGGCCACCATGCTTGCCAAATCAATCCAGGTGTCTTTTTTTACTGCAGAAAGCACCCCCGTAAATACTCCCAAAAGGGCAGCAATTATCAAACTACATATGGTTAGTTTAAAAGTATTGGGAAAGCGGTTTTTTATTTCCAGAGCAACCGGTTGTCGGGTTTGAATAGACCTTCCCAGATCCCCTCTTAAAGCATTGCCCACAAACAAAAAATATTGTGTGGGGAGGGGTTTATCCAGACCAAGAAAGCTTCTCAGTTCAGCCCTGCTTTCAGCAGTTGACGGCTGACCGTAAAGCATAATATCAACAGGATCTCCCGGAACCACAACCCGCATGGAAAAAACCAGGATAGAAATCCCAATTAAAACTGGAACCATTAGAAAAACCCTTTTTGCAATATATTCAAGCACAGCTTCACCTCCTCGAATAAAAAAGTAAACAGGGGAACCAGCCCGGGACTGATTCCCCTGCTTTCTTTAATCGTTAATAATAACGTCGTTATAAAGAATTCCAACCACATCATTTTTTAAACCTTCAACCTCTGACCGGTGGGCAACACTTCCCCAGGCTGTAAAAAGGGGAATAATTGCCGCATCTTCAAGAAGCGCTTTTTGAGCCTTAGCTATAACTTCCATTCGTTCAGCAGGGTCAATTGTTACATCAGTCTGTTCTAAAATCTCATCAATCTCAGGGTTTCCATACATCTGTACCCAGCCAGGACTTGAAAGCTGCATGGACATAAGGCTTGCATCCCAAAAACTCCAGGCAATAATATTCATATTATGTTCTCCCCTGCTTAAACCCGGGATCAATGTTCCGGTTTCGTAAACTTCCATTTTTACATTAATCCCTATCTGCTGAAGTTGATAAACGATAATTTCAGCTGAACGGGTCGCAGTATTTGTTGAGGGAACCCACATTATAATTTCCAGAAGTTCTCCATCCTGATTAACATAGCCCTGAGGAGTTTTGGTATAGCCCATTTCTTCCATGAGAGATCTGGCCCTCTCAGGATTATGGTGATAACCGTATTCCTCTCCAATACTGGGATCATAACCCGGGACTCCAACTGGAAGGGGATTCCGATTTGGAGTTGCATTTCCAGACAATGCCCCAAGAATTATCTCCTCAATGTTAACTGCATATCCTATTACCTGGCGCATTCTAACATCATCAAAAGGGGGCTTGTGGGTATTAAATTCCAGCAGGTTAATATTTGTCCCCTCTTTATCTGTCATAAGTTCCAGGTAGGGGTTGTCTTCAAAACGAGACATATATTCCATTGGGGCATTAGTTACAACGTGCACCTCACCAGTCCGTAAAGCAGCCATCTGAGTGCCAGGCTCCGAGATAAAGTTAATCCTCATCCTCGGAAAATTAAGAGGCCCCTGGTTTTCGATATCCGACCTCCAGGTCTGGTAATCATCATTCCTCTCAAGAATTATTTCCGAACCCGGTCTCCACTCACCCATTTTTAGGGGACCCGAACCAACAGGATTTCGGCTATAATTTTCTCCATATTTTTCCACTGCAGCCGGAGAAACTATGCCCATATAAGGAGAACCAAGTTGAGAAAAAACCGGAGCGTAGGGTGCATCATAATAAAAGACAACTTCATAATCTGATATTGCCTCAACTCTTTTCAAAGGTCCAATATGGGCACGAGCAGGAGCTCCCTGTTCAGGGTCAATCAGGCGGTTAAAAGTAAAAGCCACGGCTTCTGCATTTAAAGGAGTTCCATCATGGAAATCAATGCCTTCCCTAATTTTAAAAGATATTTCTTTGCCATCATCGCTTACTTCCCAGGATTCAGCAAGCCATCCCTGTGGGAGCCCATCCTGGTCAATATAAGTTAAACGGTCATAAATGTTAAACATTACTACAACCGCTCCTCCCATAATTGTTTCATGGGGGTCAAGAGAATTTGGTTCTTCAGCAATGGAGATGCTCAAAGCACCTGCAAAAGCCGATCCCGTAAACAAACCAAATAACAAAAGCATAGAAAAAACCACTGGAACCAAAAGATTTTTTTTCATTTTCTTTCCCCTTTCATAATTTAGTAACAACCCTATTTAACTTTTAGCACATTATTTCACCTACCTTGTTAATTGGCTAATTATAAATTATTTTGACTATTTGTTAAATCGATTATAAAAGACTACCTTTTTTTTGTCAATAGAAAGCTTAAAGAAAATCGAAATTTCCAAGTAATTTTTCTCACCTAAAAGGAATATACTGCAGTTAGAGAGAAATAGATTGAAGAAAGATTAAAACCATTTTTTCGTTACCGGGAGGAACATTAATGATGGGACAAATCGGCCCTTTAGAACTGGCTATACTTTTAATTCTGGCCCTTATTATTTTTTCTCACAAAAAATTGCCGGAAATAGGGAAAAATATTGCCCGAGGTTTTAAAGAGTTTAAAAAAGAAACCAAAAAATAAGGGAACTGTCCAGAAGAGACAGCTCCCTTTTTTTCTATCCTTATCTTTGATTTAAATCAAAAGAAGGTTATACTACAGGTATTTTTCAAACCACTTCTTAAACTCTTCCAACCGCCGCAGGCGGTTTTTTGGTTTTCCGGACCTGGAAAGCTCATGGTTTTCTCCTTTGAAAATACATGCCCTGGTAGGAACACCCCGGTTTTTAAGGGCTGTGAACATCTGCAGGCTTTCCACGAGCCAGCAGCGGTAATCTTCCTCGGCATGAATAAATAGGGTCGGAGTTTTCACCCGATTGGCATAAGCAAGGGTAGAGTGCTTCCACAGCTTTTCCACATCCTGCCAGGGATCTGCCCCAATCTGGTCGGGAACAAAGAAAAACCCAATATCAGTAGTTCCATACATAGACACCCAGGTTGAAATGCTCCTCTGGGAAACTGCGGCTTTAAATTTATCCGTATGTCCAATAATCCAGTTGGTCATAAAACCCCCGTAAGATCCTCCGGCAACCCCCATTCGGTTTTCATCCAGCCAGGGGAATTTTTCCAGAGCGGTATCAACAACCTCCATAAGGTCCTTGTAATCCCTGTTTCCATAATCTCCACGAATATCGGCGAATTCATTGCCCCGACCATCACTACCCCTGGGATTACTGAAAACAACTGCCCATCCTGCGGCAGCAAGGGTCTGCATTTCATGGAAAAAAACCGGACCATATATTGTTTTTGGCCCTCCGTGGATTTCCAGGATAACCGGATATTTTTCTCCGGGATTGAAACCAGGGGGTTTAATTATCCAGGCTTCAAGTTCCCTCCCGTCATCAGTTTTAACCGGGAAAGGTTCAGGGGCAATTATTTCTTTTTCCTGGAGGTAATCCTGGTTCAGGGAGGTAATTTTGGTTTCTTCTCCTTCTTTCCAGGAATA
>PUKG01000196.1 GCA_003550445.1 Halobacteroidaceae bacterium | reverse complement strand
TTCTGGCTATGTTTGCGAAGGGCCGGGCGGGTAAGAAAAATCCCCAGGGGAACACCTATTGCAATTGCAATTCCCGTCGCCATTAAGACAAGTTGAATGTGCTGGATTAATAAAGGGGGAACTCGCTCGGAAAAAATGGGCCCATAAGTTTGGGTAAGATTATCCCAAAATTGCGCTATAGTAATAGCCATATTTATATCCCCACCTTTTCACCAGGCTTTGATTCGCAAATCCTGTAAACATAATTTCGGATTCCTTTCAAAGTTAAAATGCCCGGTTCCTCTCCTTCGTCACCCTTAATTAAAACAGCGTCATTATTGTGCTCAAGCATTCTGGCCATGGCAAGCTTTATCGAGTTTGTGGGTTCGAGGGTAATTTCCAGAGGACGAATTACATCATTAATAGAAACATCCCCTTCTATTTCATCAAGATCAAACCAGAATTTTTTCCCTTCTTCATCTTCAACAATAACGGGGATTGCTTTTTCACCTTTTTCTATAAGGTTCCTTGTCTCCTCTTCCATATTGCTTCTGGATAGGACAGGAGCTTCTGTCCACATTACCTCGTCCGTTGAGAAAAGGTCAAGGATTTTAATGGCCCTGTCTTCTCCGATAAAATCAGAAACAAACTGGTTTTTGGGGTTGGCAAGTAATTCTTCTGGGGAGTCTGCCTGAACCAATTCTCCTCCTTTAAGGATTGCAATTTGATCACCCATTTTAATGGCCTCGTTAATATCGTGAGTAACAAAGATTATTGTCTTTTTCATTTTTCGCTGTAAACGAAGAAACATATTCTGAAGATTTTCTCTTGTGATTGGGTCAACGGCTGCAAAAGGTTCATCCATTAGCATTACCGGCGGATCGGCAGCCATAGCCCTTGCAAGGCCAACCCGCTGTCTTTGCCCACCGCTAAGCTGACGTGGAAATTTATTTCGGTTTTCTTCCGGATCTAATTCAACCAGTTGTAGTAACTCGTCAACTCTTTGTTTTATTTTTTTGTCATCCCAGCCCGCAAGTTTGGGGGTAGTTGATATGTTTTCTGCAATGGTCCGGTGAGGAAAAAGTCCAACTTCCTGTATTACATACCCAATATCCCGGCGTAAGACTTCAACTTTCTTTTTTTTAAAGTCTTCATCATTAATATAAACTGTTCCCCTGGTTGGTTCTATTAATCGATTAACCATCCGCATGGTTGTAGTTTTCCCGCAACCTGAAGGGCCAACCATTACACAGGTTTTCCCTTCTGGAATTTCCAGGGAAAGCTCTTTTACCGCAGTAAAATCGCCAAAATCTTTTCCAACTCCTTCTAATCGGATCATTTTATCCCGGTCCCCCTCTATTTACTCTCTTCTAGTTGGAGCCCTTTAGAGATAAGGTGCTTTCCTAAAAGACCCATTAAAAGATCAATTCCAATAGCAATTATTGAAACAACAACCGCTCCAACAATAATCATGGTTGGATGGGTTCTTGTTATTCCATGTTGAATCAAGCGCCCCAAATTCTGCTCTCCAATGTAGGTAGCAAGTGTTGCAATTCCAACCATCATTACAAGGGCTACCCGAACCCCAGCAAAAATAGTGGGCATTGCATTGGGTATTTGGACTTCCCAGAGTACCTCCTGCTTGGACATTCCCATTCCTCTGGCGGCATCTAAAATAGAAGGATCAACACTTCTTAAAGCAATAAAAACATTCCTTACAATGGGCAGCATTGCGTAAAGAATTAGTGCCGTTAATGCACTTGTTCGTCCAAGTCCAAAGCCGGGTAAAGTAAGGAGGATTCCATAAAGGGCAATACTGGGAATGCACATCACAATACTTGCAATTCCTAATACCCCGTGGCTTAATTTCGGATAACGGTAAATGATAATTCCCACACTCACCCAAAGGATTATGGCCAGGACTACCCCAACCAGAGTTAATTCCAGGTGATTTTGGGTATAAGTAGTTATTCGGGACAGATTGTCAAAAAAATAGCGAATAGGAGCTACCTGCCATAATATTTCCCGCAAAAACTCCAAAAGGTTTACCTCCTTTTTCCCAATTTTCTTTTTTCAGGACCTCTTAAGTATAGCAACATTAATTTTCTAATGCAAATTTTTGCCATTTATTCTCATTAAGAAGGCTTATACTTAAAAAAGACCCAATAAAGGAGATTAACCCTTAAAAAAACCGGTTTTTCTTTTTATTACCTTTGTTCTCTTTGCAACATCTGTTGCAAAAAAAAGACCCCTGGATAGGGGCCTTGGGTTTCTATTTCCCGGTTATTGATACACCATCCATTATTAAATAAGGCACTTGAAAATTCATTACCCTTTGACTTTCCTTTGATAAAGCAACAATTTGATCCAGCAAACTATATATATTTCCTGCAATCATAACTTCTTTAACTGGTTTTCTTTCTTTTCCTTTTTCAATTAAGTATCCACCTTTAACTACTCCAGAAAAATCCCCACTTACCGGATCAGATCCTCCAGAATACCTGGTTACCATAAGCCCCTTATCCAGCTTTTTTAGGATTTTTTCCACTTCCTCATTCCCCGTTTTTACTATGAAGTTATTGGGGCTAATTCCCGGAAGAGATTGGTCACTTCCTGAAGCATGCCCTGTGGGCATCACACCAGCCTTGGAAGCGGTATAGAAATTATGGAGCCATGAATTCAATTTCCCGTTAGAAATTATTTCCAGGCGTTTGGGGGGAACCCCCTCCCGGTCAAACATCTTTGAGCCAATTTCCCGGGGTAAGGATCCATCGTCAACTATTGAAAGGATTTCTGAGGCAACCTTCTCTCCCATCTTCTCTTTCCAGGGAGATATTCCGTTCTGGACATTATCAGCATTTATTGCAAAAACAATGGGTGAAAATAAAAGCATAACTGCAGCAAAAGGAGATAAAACCACCTTTCCCTTAAACCCGGGGATGCTTTCTGCACCAAGGTTTCCAACAGCTTTTTCCCGTAAGCGTTTTCCCATCTCCTCTGTGTTTAGTTCTTTCCACTCTGGAGAAACAATATATTCAATGTCAAAAGAGGAAATATCCTCTCCATCCCGGGCAAAACCCATGGCCATACTTTCAAATTTAGTTTTTCTCTCTTGGGCTTGAATTCCCCTGGAACTAAGAATTTCTCTCTCAATTATTTCGGCCTTAAAAGAAGCAGTATCCACCGTAACACGGCTATCCACTCCTCTGCTGGCTTCCATAAACTCACTACCCTTTGCTATAAGATCAGCCAGGACAATGCTTTCTCCCCGGGGATCATAAATCCCTTCCACTTCTTTTAGTGGAGCAGGTTCGGGAAGTCCCTGAGCGGGATCAACCGGGGAATTTACAGCAATATCAAGGGCAGATTGAACGGTATCCTCAATTGCCTGTTTTGTAAGAATATTTGAAGAGGCAAAACCAATTTTGCCATCCTTCAAAACCCTTATTCCAACACCCTGATAGGTATCACCCTTCGGAACCTGTAAATCATTCTTTTCGATTACCACTTCCAAAGTTTTACTCCTGTTATAAAAAACTTCAGCGTGATCCGCTCCAATTTTTTTCCCTATTTCCAGCGCTTTCAGGCTTATTTCTTTATTCCCCATCTTGTTCACCCTCCTCTTGCTGCCCGCCAATTTTCACCCGGCAGCGGAGATATGGGCCCCCTGCATCTGCTTTGGCAGGTTGCATTTTTCCACAGTATCCTGCACCAAGATCCATCCTGAATTCCTCGCTTAAAGCATCAGCGCTTTTAAGAACTTCAAAAGCCTGGCCGGAAATGTTTATTCCTTTAACAGGCTCCTTAATTTCCCCATTTTTTATTCTATAACCTTCCTGCACTCCAAACATGAATTCCCCAGTTGCATCTGCCTGTCCTCCCTGATCCATACCAATAAGTAAAAATCCATCTTCAACCCCTTTAATCATATTGTCAAGTTTATCTTTTCCGGGTTTAATAAAGGTATTTGTCATTCGAATTAAGGGTTGGTCCCGGTAAGTAAAAGCTCTGGCATTTCCCCTGGGTTCAGTGGAAAACATAAAGGCACTTTCCCTGTTGTGCAGGTAGTTTTTTAATATACCGTTCTCTATTATCACAGTAGGTTTGGATGCGGTTCCTTCATCATCAACAATTACCTTCCCAGCTCCCTCAACACTTCCATCATCAACAAGGGTTATCAATTCGCTGGCCACTTTTTCTCCAATTTTGTCGGCAACAACAGAACCCGAAAGAACAAAATCAGCCTCAACTGTATGTCCTATTGCTTCATGAGCAAGGACTCCAACCAGGCGGGGGTCAAGAATTACCGTGTAATTCCCCCCTGGAGCATATCCCGCTTTTAGTTTTGTCCTTACAATTTCAACAGCCTTTTCCGTCATTTTATCCAGGTCTTCTCGGGAAAAAAGGTCCTTCCAACCTCCCGTTACTCCATTAGAGACCATTGCCATCTCCTGTTTCCCATCCTTAGCACCAAAGGCAACTACACCAATCTCGCTTTTCTGGTCAAAAATTTCGGCCTCAGCGCCGTTGGAGGTAACGATTACTTTGGTATCCTGAAAAACATGATAATTAACAATTGAGCCAATAATGTCTTCTCCGGAGTTTCTTATCCTTTCATCAGCTTTTTGCAGTTCAGATACTTTTTCCCCAAACCCCGGCTCATCTTTGTCTGGTTGGTAAAGAAAATACTCTCCCTGCCCTACATCACCCTGGGAAAGGTTTTCAATCTTTTCTTTTTTTAATGCAGAAGCTTCCCGGGCAGCTTTAATAGCTTCGTCCACTGCTCTGCGAAGGTTGTTCTCATCCGTCTCTGAAGTTGAAACAAACCCCCAGCAACCATCTACAAGGGCCCTGATACCAGCTCCATCTAAAGTTTTTCTTTCTCCTTTTTTCAAAATCCCATTTTTAAACTGAATAACTGTGGAAAACCTTTTATGGTACCTTATTTCCAGAAATTCATCTTTACTATGCACGATCTTCTTCAAGGTTTTTAACACAAAACTCCCTCCCCACTTTCACCCAACCCAAGGGGTTTAGGTATGAAGTTCTACAATATCTTTATCTGCCAGAACATGATCTCTAGGAACCGCCTGCCCATCAAACTTTGCAGAACCCCAAATTTTGGCTTTTTCCAGGCCATCAGCAAGATCCTTGTGGACTTCTTGAGCAAATTCAATTACTGTTCCCCCTCGTCTAAGGACAAAAGGAGCATCCAGGTCTGGTTCTTTTCCAGGAACCTTACTGTAAATCCTTATTACATCAAGCATGTTAAAAAAGACCTGAGGAACCTTATCCAATCCCTTGCCAGATTTTACCGAGATGGGCATTATTTCCAAATCGGGGTACAGCTCATTAATTATTTCCAGGTTATCCTGGGCTCCAGGAAGATCAACCTTGTTGGCAAGAACCAGAAGGTCTTCTCTCCGGAAAGCTTTTACTCCCTCTGGGATTTCTTCTCGAACCAATCTTTTTTCTTCCAGAAAATCAACAGTAGAGCTCAATTGGTCAAGGGCTTCACCAGATCCAGCATCAATTACTATTACAATTGCTTCCGCCCTTTGAATTGCCCCTACCATCTCCCCTGGTACATCTTCAACCACAAGGGGAGGTGTATCAATAACCTGAATTTTTACGTCTTCATAAGGAACCATCCCCGCAAGGGGAATACCCGTTGAAAAAGGGAATTCGGCAATGTTTACCTTGGCATTGCTCAGTGCTCCAAGAACAGATGATTTACCCACATTGGGAAGCCCAATTAAAATGATCTGCCCTGCTCCTTCTTTATCAATCCGGTAAGGGTTGTAACTTGAAGTTGACTTGCCTTTTTTTTCGCCTTCCTCCCGCAGTTTGGACAATCTTTTCTTTAACTGTCCCTGTAACTTTTCTGTTCCCTTATGCTTGGGAATAACTGCGAGCATTTCCTGCAAAGCGGAAATTTTTTCTTCGGTGGTCCTGGCTTGTTTGTAAGCTTTTTCTGCTTCATAATACTGGGGAGTAAGGTTAGCAGGCATATTAATTCCTCCTTTCAGCAGGTTTGGCGATCATTTTCACTCCAGCCAAAACCCCTATCATAAATACAATAACAGTCATCCAATCTAAAAAATCCATTTCAGAAAAAAACAATTTATCAGTAATAACTACAATTGATAATAATACCATACCAATGGGTAAAAGTTCTCCACCACGACCCTTTCCGGTGTATGCCTGGTAAATAAAAACAAGAAGAAGAGCCCCGGCAAAAATAATTGCCATCGTCATCAATAATTCAAGACCCGTTAAATTAAGAATCATTTAGTTCCTCCCTCCAAAATTTAAATCTCCCCCCTGAGAACCCCTTCCATATGGTAAAGGTTTTCCCGATAATTATCTAGTCTTTTTTTGGCCAATTTTTTTGCAACTTCTGTATTCAAATTTTGAAAAATTTTCTCCATTGTTTCCAAACCATCCCTTTTCAGGAGATCTAAAAGGTCCTGTTCTTCTCTTTCCCTGTTGCATGTATAGGCCAGGAAATGTATCCAGGCACTCCAACCAATTTTACTCACTTTATCCGCATCCCAGATAACGGCAGCAGTCAAAGGACTTAGAGGTTCTTTTTCTTTTCTTGTAAGGCCAACATGTTCTTTGATGCCAATATAGACCTCCTGGATAAAATCAGGATCTGCATTTTTCCCCTTCAGGAATTCTTTGGCCTCTTCAGCGCCATAAAATCCATGATTTCTCCTTCGCAAATGGTTTTCCTCCGGGGATAGCCTTGGATTATAACATTTCCCCAGGTCATGGAACCAGGCACCAATTTCACAAACCAAGGGGTCGGCTCCAATTTTGTCAGCAATTTTTTTTGAGAGGCCAACAACAGTATGGGTATGTTCTTTCCGGTAGTGAAGGACAGCGGAAAACCCTTTTTCTTTTATATGGTCGGCTTCTTCCTTTAATCTCTTCAAGGCATACCTTTTACTTTCCTGTAATAGTTCCTGTTGCAAAAAAGTCCCCCCCTGCTCAGGCTGTTCATTTTCCCAATATATTATAACATATTTTACCCTCAGGAAATATCCCAAACCTGTTATCCCTGAGAATAACCAGGGGAGTTAAGAAAGGAATTTTCTTAAAATAACCTAAATTATTATTAAGGGGGTAAAATAAAATGGAGATTGGACTTGCTTTAAGTGGTGGAGCTGCTCGAGGCATCTCTCATATTGGAGTTTTAAAATACCTGGAGGAGATTGGAGTAAAACCTGAAATACTTGCCGGAACAAGTGCTGGAAGTATTGTGGGTAGTCTTTACTGCGCTGGTTATTCTCCTGAAGAAATTGAAAAAATAGCTTTAAATATAAACTGGCGTCAGATTTTCCGGTATTCTCGGATCAGGTTCCCCCGTCTGGGGCTGATTAACATCGACTTTTTGGATAAAATGCTTGATGAATACATTGGAGGAATGACATTTGCTCAACTCAAAATACCATTGATTGTTACCGCAGTAGACCTGGATGAACATTGCCCCCAATTTATTGAAGATGGGGATCTTATGAGTGCTATAAGGGGAAGCTGTGCAATTCCGGGAATTTTCTTCCCGGTTCAACGAGAAAACAAAACCCTTGTTGATGGAGGGGTTCTCCATAATATTCCCACCCTGCCACTTTATGAGAGAAAAGTTGAAACAATAATAGCTGTTGATGTTAATGCCCACCGCAGCCCCGAAAGATCTCCCCGTAATATTTTTGAAGTCATTTACCAGAGCCTTTATATGGTTAACCGTTACCGGGAAAACGAGGATTCAGGAATGGCCAAATACTTGATTGTCCCCGATCTGCAAAAAATTGGTATGTGGGATCTAAATCAAACCGAGGAAATTATTCAACTCGGGTATAAAAAAGCCCGGGAGGTACTTGAAAAAGAAAAACTCCCGGGAAAAACCTAAAACTAATTTTCTCCAAAAATAAAATGGGGCTTTCGCCCCATTAAGAAAGCCAATCCTCAATTTCTTTTACAGTAGGAACACGCCCCTCAACCTTTTTCTCCCCATCAATAAATACAGCGGGAGTCATCAGCACCCCTCTTTGGGAAAAAGCCTTCATCTCCGAAATATGCTCGACCTGAGCAGAAATATTTTTGCTTTTTAATACTTTTTCCACAGTCTCTTTTGTCTGCCGGCACCGGGGGCAACCTGGGCCCATTACTTCAATTTTCAATTTAACCAGCCTCCTTTAAATAATCAAATAATGATATTTCCATAAATCATCCCTGCAATTGTTGCCATAACCACCACAAGGGCGACAAAAGCAAGGGTTTTTTTTGTTCCAATCACACTGTGAATAACCAGCATATTGGGCAAGCTCAGAGCAGGCCCGGCCAGGAGCAGAGCCAGTGCTGGCCCATTACCCATCCCAGATCCTAAAAGGCCCTGGAGAATCGGAACCTCCGTCAGAGTAGCAAAATACATAAAAGCCCCAAGAACAGAAGCAATCAGGTTTGCTCCCAGTGAATTCCCTCCTACAAGGTTTTCAATATAATGGGATGGAATTAATCCTGCTTCCGTTTCGGGTCTCCCCATTAAAAAACCGGCAATAAAAACCCCGGCAAAAAGAAGAGGGAGAATTTGTTGGGCAAAATCCCAGGTTGAATTCACCCACATTTTCATTTCATCTTTCTCGAACCACTTATAAAGCATCCAGGCCAGGATTAGAAGCAAAAACCCGGTAACGAACCATTTGCTTTCTGCAATAAACAACCAAAAGCCGGTTGCTTCTTCTGGTCTACCCCAGGCAGCAAAAATCAGGATCAAAACCAGGTTAAAAATAAAAGCAACTCTCTGACCAAGAGGCTTTTCTTCTCCCGTTTCCAGGTTAAAATCTCCTTCCAGTCTTTCCTGATCTTCCTTGCGAAAAAAGAAGGCCATTAAAAGGCCAATGATAATGGCAAAAACTACTGCCCCTATAGCCCGGGCAAGACCTAACTGCCAGCCCAGAACGCGGGCAGTAAGGATTATTGCAAGAACATTAATTGCAGGCCCCGAATAGAGAAAAGCAATCGCTGGCCCAATTCCTGCTCCTCTCTGGTAAATACCTGCAAAAAGGGGAAGAACGGTACAGGAACAAACCGCCAGGACAATTCCCGAAACCGAGGCAATGGAATAAGAGACCCATTTTTTGGCTTTCTGCCCAAAATATTTTATAATTGCCCCCTGGGAAATAAAATTGGCGATTGCTCCGGCAATAAAAAAAGCTGGTATTAGGCAAAAAAGAACATGTTCCCTTGCATAATAACGGAGAAGGGCAAAGGCCTCAATTGTGGCATTCTGGAAACGAAAACTCTCAACTGGCAAAAAATAAATTGCGATAAAGGCTACAATAAAAAGAAAAATTTTTTTCTTCTGATCCATATTTTCACCCCTGGTAGAATTCCTTTATCGCCATATTAACATTTATCGATTTATTATTCAACCCCTATTTTTAGTTTGCAATTAAACTCGGCCCTGCATTTCCCTTAAACGAAAACCCTTCATTATATCTGAACGGGTAATTATCCCTACCAACTCATCCCCTCGCATTACCATCAATCGGCCCACATCTTCCTGGGAAATCATGCGCAATGCCTTGTAAATATCTTCTTCCGGATTAACCTTGAAAATTTCTGATGACATAATATCTCTCACCCTGGTTTGACTATGGAGTTCTGGTTCCACTTTCCTTACATCACCCATTGTTACACAACCCCTGACTTCACCATCTCTCATTACAGGGTAACCGGAATGTCTTTCTACAAACATTTTATCTACAAGCTCAGAAACCAATGTATCCTCATCAACAACCCTGACATCCTCTGTCATCAAATCGGCTACGCTGAATCCCTCAAGGGTGTTTTTAATAAAAATTGTCTGGTATTCTTGAGAAGCCCCGATGTAGATAAAAAAGGCTATAAACACAAGAATAAAGTTTGCAGTTAAAAGACCCATGATCCCGAAAGCGAAAGCAAATGCCTTACCAATTGTGGCGGCTACTTTTGTTGCCTGCAAAAAGGACATTCTGCCTGCAAGAAAGGCCCTTAAAACACGTCCTCCATCAGTAGGAAAAGCGGGGATCAGGTTAAAAACTGCAAGGAAAAGGTTCATCCACCCAAGGTAAAGAAGAAGCAACTGCAGATCAGGAACTATTATCCCCCTAAAAAGGGAAGCCCCTCCAATTAAAACCCCTCCCAAAACCAGGCTTAAAAGGGGTCCTGCGAAGGCAATCATTGCTTCATCTTTCGGATCTTCTGGTATCTCGTCCATCTGGGCCACTCCCCCAAACAACATCAGGTTAATGGCATGGATATGAACACCTTTTTTCCTCGCAACAAGAGAATGGGAAAGTTCATGTAAAGCAACGCTTGTAAAAAGAGCGATTGCCATTAAAAAACCAAGGAAATAAGGATTTGCCCCCAGGCTGGTTAGGGGAATCCCGGCCATTTCAGAAAGAACACGAATATTGTTACCGAAAGCCCAGGCCAAAAAAGGCAATATTATTAAAAAGCTATAGTGAAGCCTTAACGGTATGCCCCAAAGCTTTCCTATCTGGATAGCATTTTTAAACACGATTGTCCTCCTTTCAATTACTCTGTTAAAGTATAATTTCTGTTTACAAAAAGGAAATTCCTGCTTTATGGAAAAAGGCCTGCTGAAGCAGGCCTTACTTAATATCAATGGTTTTTCTTTCTCCTTCTCCCTTTTGTTTTTTGGGTAACTTAAGGTTCAGGACACCGTTTTTAAACTCGGCTTCAATATTTTCCGGATCAACATTTTCATCAATTGTAAAGCATCTTTGGTAGGATCCCTGCCTTCTTTCCCTGTGGATATAATTTTGCTTTTCTTCTTCAACACTTTCTTCCTTTTTTGCAATAATTGTAAGCAAATTGTTTTTCAATTCAATTTCAATGTCTTCTTTTTCATAACCCGGGAGCTCAACCTCCATCAGGTAAGCCTCATCTGTTTCTTGAATATCTGTAGACATTCCCCTATTCCAAAAATCCGGAGAAAACATTTCATCAAAAACATCCATCAATTCTCCTCTTTTTCTGCTGGGTCCCATTTTACCACGGAAAGGCAACATTCCACGCATTTTCTTCACCTCCCCTTATTTGTTTCAATTTTATCTTAGCAACAAGGTCAAGGAAGGTCAAATGCTAAATTTGACCTTTTTTGACCTT
>PUKG01000246.1 GCA_003550445.1 Halobacteroidaceae bacterium | reverse complement strand
TTTTCTCCAGCCTTGACAATTCCTCTTTTAAATCCATAAGACCAGCGAGGGGAAGCACTACCTCTACTCCCCGGGAAATTGCCGATATTGCATGTTCAGGTTTTTCTTCTTCCCAGGAGTGAATCGAGTAATCCCCTATCCCGGCAAGACGGTCCAGGTAATCCCGTCCTTTCTCTATTAAAGCTCTTTCCTCATCCTCAAGGAAAAATTGGGCTTCAATTTTTCTTCCCGGTGGAATATTCATTTCCTGACGGATATTTCGAATGCTTTTAATTAAAGATTGTAGGGTTTCCATTTCTTCTTCTGCCTTTTTATCGATCAATTCTTTATTTTGCCGGGGCCAGGGCGCATACATTATTGTTTCTTCATTTCCAGGCATTGCCTGCCAAATTTCCTCGCTAACAAAGGGCATTATGGGATGAAGCATTTTCAAAAGACCACCCAAAACATGCCAGAGGACAGTCAGGGTTTCCTCTTTTTCTCTACTGCCATCGTCAGCCTGGAGAGAGGGTTTGGCCATTTCTATATACCAATCGCAGAACTCATTCCAGATATACTCATAAATTTCCCGGGCGTAATCGCTAAAACGATAACTTTTTAGATGTTCATCAATTTCTTCAGTCCATGTTTGCATCCTGCTCAAAATCCAGCGAGAGTGAAGGTCCGTGGGTTTAAGCTCTTTATCCCTGGGATCAAAATCTCCAAGGTTCATTAGAAAAAAGCGAGCTGCGTTCCAGAGTTTGTTGGTAAAATTCCTGCCGGCTTCTACCTTTTCATCCCGGAACCTGTTATCATTTCCCAGGGTAAAACCATTAACAAGAGCAAATCGGAGAGCATCAGCGCCATGCTGGTCAATTACCTCAAGAGGGTCAATCCCTGTCCCCATTGATTTGCTCATTTTTTTCCCATCTGAATCAAGAATTAAACCGTGAATTAAAACATCATCAAAGGGCGCCCGGTCCATAAACTCAATACTGGAAAAAATCATTCTGGCTACCCAAAAAAAGATTATATCCCTTGCCGTTACCAGGACATCTGCCGGGAAAAACAACTTTAAATCCTCGGTGTTTTCCGGCCAACCAAGGGTTGAAAATGGCCAAAGGGCAGAGCTGAACCAGGTGTCGAGAACATCAGGATCCTGTTCTAAATTCTTGCTTCCACATTCAGGGCAATTCTCGGGTTCTTTCCTGCCAGCAATTTCCTCATCGCAATCCTGGCAATACCAGACTGGAATCCGGTGCCCCCACCATAACTGGCGAGAAATACACCAATCCCTTATCTCCTCCATCCACTGGAGATAAACCCTATCAAAACGGGAAGGAACGAAGCAAACATCTCCTTCTTTTACTGCTTTAATGGCAGGTTTTGCCAGTGGCTTCATTTTTACAAACCACTGCTTGGAGACAAGAGGTTCAATCTCTCTGTCACAGCGGTAGCAATGTCCTACCGAATGTTCATAATCCTCAACCCGGGCCAGTAGGTCCCTTTCCTTTAAGTCTTCAAGAACCTTTTTTCGTGCCTCATAACGGTCCAGTCCTGAATAGGGACCTGCTTCTTCAGTCATGGTTCCCTTTTCATCCATAGCATTAATCCTGGGCAAACCATGCCTCTGACCAAGTTCAAAATCGTTAGGATCATGGCCAGGAGTAATTTTTAAAGCCCCTGTTCCAAACTCAGGGTCAACATAACTATCAGCAATTATCGGAATTTTTCTTTCCATAAGGGGAAGGGTTATTTCTTCCCCAACAAAATCTTTGTACCTTTCATCATCAGGATTTACCGCAACTGCAGTATCTCCGAGCATTGTTTCCGGTCTGGTTGTAGCTATAATCAATTCTCCATCACCGCTTGAAAGGGGATATTTTATGTGATAAAGGTGACCTGCTTTTTCCTTGTGCTCTACCTCAATATCCGATAGAGTTGTCTGGCAGTAAGGGCACCAGTTTACGATATAATCTCCTCTATAAATAAGTTCTTTTTCGTATAGCCTTATGAAAGCTTCAATTACAGCCTCACTTAAACCCTCGTCCATGGTAAACCGCTCCCTGCTCCAATCACAGGATGAGCCAAGCCGTCTTAATTGTTCTGTAATCATGCCACCATATTTTTCTTTCCACTCCCAGACACGCTCGAGAAATTCTTCCCGTCCCAGGTCTTTTTTCTCAACCCCTTCTTTCTTCAAGTTTGCTGCTACTTTGGCTTCTGTGGCGATGGAAGCATGGTCGGTTCCAGGAAGCCAGAGAACCCTGTCCCCGGCCATCCGCCGCCAGCGAGCGAGAATATCCTGAAGGGTATTATTCAGGGCATGCCCCATGTGGAGTTCACCGGTAATGTTTGGTGGGGGCATAGGAATAGTATAGGATTGTCCGTCGCCCTTCGGGGCAAAGTAGTTTTTTTCTTCCCACTCTTTGTACAACCTTTTTTCAATTTGATGCGGGTCATATCTTTTCGGTAGTCCTTCCATTTTTCTCCCCCCTAAAATAAAATAACCCCCTCGTTCAAAGGACGAAAGGGAGTTTCCGCGGTACCACCTTAGTTCTGCTTACGCAGCACTCAAAAGATTAACGGTTTAAGGCCGCTTCAGGCTAGTATTTTTCACCTGAAGAGCTCCGGAGCGACTTCACCTTTCCTACCCCGGATCCTTTTCAGCCGGGAGGACCCTCTCTTTTGAAGCGGTAAAGGTTACTACTCTCCTTCATTGCTTGTCTCTATTTTATTAATACAATATTTTACCCTTTTCCACTTACTTTGTCAAGAAAAATATTTAAAAACCAGGCTCCTTTACCCCTAAACCGGCTTATTAAAACTAATCAGTTCAAGGGTGTTATTTTCTCTACGTAACTCTGTAATCGAAGCATTATCAGGAGAAAAATCTCTCCAAAAAGCTGGGGACTTACCTCTCATACTTGCAACAAGGGTCGCAATAACCAGTCCGTGGGAAACAATTAAAATTGGGGAACCGTTTTTCCCCGGTTCAGTAATAGAAAAAATTGTTTTTTCAAATCTATCTGCGGCCTGTTTAATGTTTTCTCCCCCAGAAGGCCCATTATCAAGGGGATTTTCAACCCAGGCCTTTTGTTCTTCGGGAAATTTTTCTCCAACTTCTTCCCAGGAAAGCCCTTCCCATCTGCCCATGTTTATTTCCCGTAAACCAAGAACCTCCACGGGAGTAAACCCTATGGGTTCGGCAATAATCTGGGCTGTTTCTCGAGCCCGGGAAAGATCGCTTGAGTATATTTTTTTCAAACCAAGGGATTGAAGGTAAGAACCGGTTTCCCGGGCCTGGATTCTTCCTTCGGGTGCAAGGGGAATATCTTTTTGGCCCTGTATTCTCCGTTTCTGGTTGAACTCTGTTACTCCATGCCTTACAAGAAAAATCTTCATCATTTCTACCTCCTAATAGTCCCTCCATCAAGCTCAATAAATGGGAACAGGGGATTAAGTCCTTTTTTATCCCGGGAACAATACCCCTCATTAAATTTTTTTATTTAATTTCCTCTCCAATCTTTTTCGTCTGTAATCCAATTCCGCGGTTTCCTTTTCCCTTCCTTCATTCCAGGCCAGGGCAAGGGCCTGCATGGTCATTTTTAAGGCCTTCGGAAAATCGGGAAGTCGGTGTTCGTAAATTTTTGCGAGCTCCGTTCTGGCAAGGATGGAATTTTCTTGGGTTTTAAGCAAGGAGATCCAGGCCTCCCGGGCTTTTTCCCAGTTTCGTCTTTTTTTGTAGTGAAGGGCAAGGTTTTTTAAGGCTTCTTCCCTAACGTTTTTACTCCCTTTATTAACCGCTTGCAGGTAAAATTCCTCGGGGGAACCCCCCGAATTATTTTTTGCATGGATTTTCCCCAGGGCAATTGCCTCCCGGGGACATTCAATTTTTTCTGCCTTTTGGTAATCTTTTCTTAGGAGGTGGAGCAAAATACTTACCATGGATAAAATATCCCAGACATTATGCTCACAAATGTCCTTTAACATTTCACCCCGGCCGGTCCTGAGAAAATCAAAATACCTCTGGGGAATTTCCCATCCCGGAATATCTTCCTCGCGAAAAAAACCCAGGATATTCCTTTCCAGGGAGGTTAAGCTGCAGCTGGAAAGTTTTCTTCGCCACAACCTTCGGGCCCAAAAAAGAAGGTCCCAGTGCTCCTCCCAGCAGGGAATCTCCCTGTGTTTTCTTGACAGGGTAAATCTCGTTTGGAGAAGAGGCCAGTCAAAACTCCGGCCATTAAATGTTACAAGGATTTTTTTGGGTTCTAAAAGCTCTGAAAGATCCTGGAGCATGGCCGGTTCTTCCGGGAAATCCCGCATAATATATTGCTGGAGACGAAAGCTATCTCCTTTCCAAAACCCAAGGCCAACAAGGAAAGCTACCGTTCCCGTTCCACCGGCAAGCCCCGTGGTTTCAGTATCTAAAAAGACCAAATCCCTGGGGTCAAAACCCCCTTTGCTTCTTTTTTCCCAGAGGTTAATACTCGAAAGGTCCAGAGTTAATAATTCCCCTAATTTGTACATTCCGTGGCAGACTTCTCCCGGAAAGTCTTTTATTACCGACCAAAAAGCCCCTTCTTCACCCCTTATTTCTTCCCCACCTAAAAAAGGAGATAAATCGGGAAGATTTTTCTGTTGCCTGGATTTGGATGGGTCTTTTTTATGAATCCGCCTTAATTTATCCTGAAGATCCACTGGTTTCTACCTCCAGAAAAGATTAAAAACAGGGAAACATATGTACTATTCTATTTCACAGGAGTTTTTCCTCTTTTCCCTAAAACAAAAATAAAAAGCCCCGCAGGGCTTTTACTGAAGGAAGTCATTTATTAACCAGCGAGCATTTTCTTTCCCATTTTCCCCGACTTCTTCAACGGGCCCAACACATGAAGGACAACCGCTGGAGCAGGGACAGTTTTCAAGAATAATTTCAACCCTTTTCAAAAGCTCAAAGTGTTGATCATACATTTTCTCGCTTAATCCGACCCCTCCCGGGTACCTTTCATAAATATAAAGGGTGGGTTGGTTGGTGAAGGGAGCTTTAACCTGGGCCAAAACCCTCAAATCCCTGGGATCACACATCATTTCCAGTGGGGCAACATTGCCCATGAGATTGGCAATTCCCAGCAATGCACTTTGCATTTTTTCCCTTTCAGTTCCACTATAGGGGAAGCTGAACCAGTAAGCCGAGGTATGCATTTCCTCTTCGGGAAGGTTTATATTACCCCAGCCTACATTTTCATGGGTATAAAATTTTATTTTTTTATATTTTGTTGCTTTTGCTATTACCGAAACATCCCCTTGAGCCCGCTTAACAATACCCTTTTTCTCTTCCGAATAAATATCAAGGACCTTCAGGTCTACCGCTAGATCTGCATCAGTGTAATAATCAGCATCTACCGGGCGCGCATATGCCTTCTCCTGATCGTAATCAAGACGGTCAATATGGTACTGGTTGCTTCCGTGGATATAGATCGCCCCCTCATGAATTAACATGGGAGCGCTGAAGCGATCGACCTCCCCAATTACCTTTGCCCCAGCAGTAGAATCAATAACAACAAAGTTATCGCTGGCAGCACTCCTGAGGGAAATATCCTCTGCAGGATACCCTTCTGCCATCCAGTAAAAACGGCCGTTGGATTTCCTTATAACCTGGTTTTCTTCCAAAAAATTCAGGATTTCCTTAAGATCCAGATTGCCAAAGGTTTCTTCCTCCGTAAAAGGCAACTCAAAGGCAGCACACTTAATATGATTAACGGCAATAATCAAATTATCAGGGTTTATTAAAGCTTCTTCAGTGGAACCCAGGAGAAAATATGAAGGGTTGTTAATAATAAACTGGTTAAGGGGGCCTGATGTTCCAACAATAAAGGCGAGGGAATAGTCCCTTGATCGGCCAGCCCTGCCTATCTGCTGCCAGGTGCTGGCAATGGTTCCCGGGTAACCTGTAAGGACCGCTGCCTGCAGGGTCCCAATATCTATACCCAACTCCAGGGCATTTGTGCTTACCACCCCATTTAATTCCCCTTCTCTCAGTTCCTTTTCAACTTTCCTTCTTTCCCTGGGCAAATAACCTCCCCGGTAACTGCGGATTTTAATATCACCAATCCGGTTGAACCTCCTACCCAGGTATGTAGCCAATAGTTCCGTGTGTATCCGACTCCGGGCAAATACTATTGTTTGAAGACCCTCTTCAATTAGTTTTCCTGCAATTCCTTCGGCTTCCAATAAGGAGCTCCTTCTAATCCCGAGTGAAGCATTTACTACAGGAGGATTATAAAAAACAACCTCCTTCGGGCCGCGGGGAGAACCATCTTCGTCAACTACAGAAACCTCCCTTTCCAAAAGGCGGGAGGCATGTTCGCCCGGGTTCCCTATTGTTGCGGAGGTGCAAATAAACTGGGGGCGGGATCCATAAAATTCGCAGATTCTGGCCAGCCGCCGTAAGACATTTGCGAAATGGCTCCCAAAAACCCCCCGGTAAGTATGAAGTTCATCAATAACAATAAACTCCAGATTTTCAAAAAGCTTCATCCACTTGGTATGGTGGGGCAGAATCCCGGTATGTAACATATCAGGGTTGGTAATTATTATGTTCCCGGCTGTCCTTAGTTTCCTCCGGACTTCCCCGGGGGTATCCCCATCATAGGTATAGGTGCGGATTCTTTCACCCAGTTCATCCCCCCAGGAAACCAGCCCGGCAACCTGGTCCTGGGCAAGAGCTTTAGTGGGAAAAAGGAACAAAGCCCGAGCCTCAGGGTTATCTAAAAGCCGGTTAAGTACAGGCAAATTATAGCAAAGGGTTTTTCCTGATGCCGTGGGGGTAACCACTACAATGTCTTTCCCCTCTTTGGATATTTCTACAGCCCTGGCCTGATGGCTGAAAAGGGAAGAAATTCCCTTTCTTACCATTAATTGTTGTAGATCCTCCCTGACAAAGGAAGGGATTTTTTCCAGGACAGCTTCCCTTCCCGGAATGACTTCCCGTTTGGTAACATTTTTTCCCCAGCGGGGATCATTAAGGAGTTCATTTAACACCTGCTTTGCCTTCATTTTTCCTCCTCAAAACTTAAATCTATCTAAAAAGGGCGCTAATCGATTCTCCATGGTGAACCCTTTTTATTGTCTCGGCCAAAAGGGACCCCAGACTTAAAACAGTCAAATTAGACAACCGTTTTTTCTGGGGAATTGGAATGCTGTTTGTAACTACTAACTCTTCTAGGGGAAGTTTTTTAATTCGATCAATTGCCGGTCCCGACAAAACCGGGTGAGTACAGGAAGCAAAAATTTTCCCAGCACCTTCTTCTTTTAACAGGCGGACAACATCCTGAAGGGAACCAGCGGTGCTTATTTCATCATCGAAGAAAATTACGTCTTTTCCGGCAACATCACCAATTATCCCCCGGGCAACTGCCCTTTCTTCGTTCCCAATTCGTCGTTTATCAACTATTGCATAGGGTAAGTTTAATAAATCGGCAAGTTTCTCCACAAAATGTGCACTTCCAACATCCGGGGCCAGAACCACCTTGTTTTCAGTGCCTTTCTTTTTAAAGTATTTTGCTACAATATGCCTTGCAGTAAGGTGATCAAGGGGTATTGAGAAGAAACCCTGAATCTGAGGGGCATGGAGATCTATTGTTATTACCCGGTCAGCCCCAGCAACACTTAATAATTCACTGACAAGTCGAGCGGTAATAGGAACCCTGGGTTGATCTTTTTTGTCAGAACGGCCATAAGGATAATAAGGGATGACCGCCGTAATCCGTCCTGCAGAAGCCCTCCGACAGGCATCAATGAAAATCAAAAGTTCCATTAACCCATCATTAACCGGAGGACAGGAAGTCTGCACGATAAACACGTCAGCATCCCTTACATTCTCATTAACCGTAACAAAAATATTGTCGTTACTGAACTTAAAAGCGCTGGCCTTCCCCAGGGGTCTTTTTAAGTAGCTACAAATTTCTGCTGCTAGCTCTGGGTG
The DNA here is from genome assembly GCA_003550445.1 of Halobacteroidaceae bacterium. GTDB lineage: Bacteria > Bacillota > Halanaerobiia > B1SED10-174 > B1SED10-174 > T1SED10-26. Next base: position 3,392 of record PUKG01000246.1, on the reverse strand, counting down.
GGTAGTCCCGGAGAAGACCTTTAACTCGTCTCTGGGCATTTTAATTCCCCCTTTACTTTTTTATCTTAATAAATTCTTCGGAACATAAGGCAAAGTTCCTGCATCCCTCCCCCCTAAAAATTCACTAAAAAAAATTATTGAATTTCTTCAATTGTTAAAAATATCGGGTTTTGGCCATCCTTATCATAAACAAGGATAGCTCCGTTCCCCTGGGAAGTCTCCCCCAGAGAAAGCAGTTCCTGCCCCTGGCTATTAAATATTCCCAAACGGCCTCCCCCTGCAGGGTTTACCCTTAAAACAGCTACCTCATTATTTTCTTCATTAACCAAAGCTATACGTTTTGCTCGAATTTCTTCTTTTACTTCAGGATCTGCCTGTAGAGCGGGAAACCCGGATATCAACGCAAATAAAAAAACCATTAGAAGCGGATAAATAATTAGTCTTTCCCATCTGGCCAAGATTCTTACCTCCTTATCAAAAACATATTTCTTTAAAACAATATATTCGGTAATGGTTTCTCCTTTCCTTCTCCGGAAGAATTCAAAAATTAACAAAACAATTTAAAATCATTTCCTGGAGGGCTGGAAGTTAAATAAAAAGAATTGCCCTGCTAACAGGAAAACTCAACTTGTTTGAAGAATTTTAATTATAGAGAGTAACGTTTTTCTCACCCCAAACCAAACTTCCCTATCATCATTCAGTTACTAAAGCTTTTCTCGTTTAAATGTCCAAATAGGAATCCATTTTTTTTTCAAGGGATTCTCTAGTGCTTTATTAATTTAGCTTGAAAGGAGAAACAAAATGGTTGAACGATGCCCATGGTGCGAAGAAGATACCCTTTACCGTGAATACCACGACCGAGAATGGGGAATCCCTGTTTTAAATGACCAAAAACAGTTTGAATTTTTAATCCTGGAATCAGCCCAGGCAGGCCTGAGCTGGCTCACAATCCTTAAAAAACGAGAAAATTACAGGGAGGCTTATCACAACTTTGATCCAGCTCTAATAGCAAATTTCCGGGAAAAAGAGGTAGGTCAGCTAATTGAAAACCCCGGCCTAATTAGAAATCAAAGAAAAATTCGGGCTTCAATAAATAATGCCCGGAGATTTATCGAAATCCAGGAGGAGTTTGGCAGTTTTTGCAACTATCTCTGGGGTTTTATTGACCACAAACCTATTGTTAACTCCTGGAAAAAGTTAGAAGAAGTACCCTCTCAAACCCCCCTTTCCGAAGAAATCAGCAATGACATGCGAAAAAGAGGTTTCCAGTTTGTTGGGCCAACCATTATTTATGCTCATCTTCAGGCGACGGGCCTGGTTAATGATCACCTGACAGGTTGTTTTCGCCATCAGGAGATAATCGATCAGTACCAAAAGGTTTTCCCCCTGGGAAAATAACCACCAAAGAAAATTGGAAAAAATTTACCCCCGCCCTGGGCGGGGGTTTTTCTTTTTTCTAACCTTATTTAGTTTTTTTACCAATTCTTTCGCCAAATCCTATACACTCTTCAATATTTTTCCTATCCGGCATCCACTTGTTTTTTAAACCATCTTCCACCAGTTCGAAGCCTGCCTTCATTGCCATCTCGTTTAATTTCCCTACGGCTTCCCCGCTCCAGCCATAACATCCAAAAGAGGCAGCCTTTTTCCCTTTAAATTTTAAGCCTTCAATTCCATCCATAATTGCTGCCATACTCATTAAAATTGACCTGTTTATCGTTGGGGAACCAAAAAGAACGGCTTTTGAACGGAAAACTTCTGTTAATATATCATTTTTATCAGTTTTTGCCGTGTTAAATAATTTTATTTCCACCTCTGGGTCTCCCTGTTTGATTCCCCCAGCGATATTTTCGGCCATTATCCTGGTTCCTTCCCACATTGTATCGTACAGGAGGGTTATCTGGTTTTCCCGGTAATTTGCTGCCCATTTTTGATATTTTTCAACAATCTGGATGGGATTATCCCTCCAGATTACCCCGTGACTGGGGGCAATAATATCAATTGGGAGCTCAAGAGCAAGAATTTCTTTGATTTTTTTATCCACCAGGGGGCTAAAAGGAGTAAGTATATTGGCATAGTATTTTATTGCCTCTTCGAAAAGCTCACACTGGTCAACAAGGTCATTATACAAATTTTCCGAAGCATAATGCTGGCCAAAAGCATCATTGCTAAAAAGAATATTATCTCCTGTTAAGTAGCAGGCCATACTGTCCGGCCAGTGGAGTAACTTCATTTCTACAAATACCAATTCTTTCCCGTTACCAATTTCCAGTTTGTCTCCTGTTTTTACAACATTCAAATCCCATTCCTTGTGGTAATGACCTTTAATTGATTGCACGGCATTTTCGGAACAATAAATTGGGGTGTTGGGAATATGCTCCATTAATTCAGGAAGAGCTCCACTGTGATCAATTTCCCCGTGATTAATTATTATAAAATCAATTTCTTCAAGGTCGATTTCTCTCCGCAATTTCTCAACATATTCCCTGGCAAAAGGTTTCCAAACCGTATCAATTAGAACGGTCTTTTCTTCCTTGATAAGATAGGAGTTATAAGTTGTTCCCCTGTGTGTGGAATATTCATCCCCGTGAAAACGCCTCAGCTCCCAGTCAGTTTTACCAACCCAGAAAACATTATTTTTAACTGGTATCATCATTTCCCCTCCGCTCATTTTCGGTATTCGGATTTTTTAACCAGAAAGAAATCCTGTCATATTAACCCAGAAGCCGGGAAAAACAATTTCCATCGCATTAGGCCTAATTAATATAAATTTCTATTAGTTCAATAGGAAATCCTTCCTCTTTTTAGAAGAAAACAATTTCCACCCAATGACCTATTAGCCCAGCAAGAAGACAAAAAGGGAACCCAATTCCAAGTCTTACCAGGGAAAATTTTATTCCCAAAGTCCCGATTTCAAAAGGTAACCTGCTCAATCCAAGAAGAGTCCATCCAGTTATTAAAGCAATCACGGTTCCCATCCCCGCTCCAGCCCCATAAATTGAAGCAATTATTGGGAAGGAAGCATAAGGTCCCATTGCTAAAAACATCCCTCCAAATGTGCCCAGGAAAACTCCCCTGAAGCCAGCCTCCCTGGCCAGCCAGGTTTTAACAAATTCCTCGGGAATTAAAACTTCTATCATCCCTGCAAGGATAAAAGCCACTGCTAATACCGGAAGAATTCCCATTAACTGTTGAGCTCCCGCTTTAATACCCCAGATGTGTTTTCCTTTTTTTAGGTTTATAAAAAACAAAATAATTCCCAATACACCAAATAGGATAACAGGTAATAGCATTTTACTTCCCCCCTTTGCCAATAAAGTTTACAATTGCTTCTCTGGAAACAAACCTACGGAAAAAAATCCCCATTAAAAAAGGAAAGGGTAGGGTAATTA
>PUKG01000239.1 GCA_003550445.1 Halobacteroidaceae bacterium | reverse complement strand
TTGGGAAGAAATACCGCTGGAGTATTTCCCCCTATTACCTGAGTCTTATTGATCCTTCCGAGCAGTGGGATCCCATAAAACTACAATCTGTTCCCAGTGCAATGGAACTAATGGGAGAAGGAACTCCTGATCCCATGGGCGAAGAATTTACTTCTCCTGCTTCTTCTATTACCCGTCGGTATCCGGATCGTTTAATTATTAAGGTGACAAACCAGTGTGGAATGTACTGCCGCCACTGTCAGAGGAGAAGGGGGATTGGAGAAGTTGATAAACCAACTCCCGTTGAAGAACTAAAAGAAGCAATTGCTTATGTAAGGAACAATCCGGAAATCCGAGATGTGCTTTTAACCGGTGGAGATGCTTTCATGTTGAGCAATGAACGGATTGATTGGATACTTAGAGAACTCCGCTCCATTGAACATGTTGAGGTTATCAGATTGGGTTCCAGGACCCTTGTAACCCTGCCTCAGCGAGTTGACGATGAACTTGCGGAAATTCTCTCCCGCTACCACCCTGTATTTGTTAATACTCAATTTAACCATCCCCAGGAAATTACCGAAGAAGCCGCAGAAGCCTGTAATAAGCTGGCCAATGCTGGAGTTCCTCTTGGGAACCAGATGGTTCTTTTGAGAAGGATTAACGATAATCCCCACGTGGTAAAAAAGATGAATCATGAATTGTTAAAAATCAGGGTTACCCCTTACTATATTTTCCATGCCAAAGGAGTTCAGGGAACCACTCATTTCCGGACAAAGGTAGAAACAGGTATGGAAATTATGGAAAACCTGCGGGGTTTTACTTCCGGGCTTGCAATTCCTACCTTTATTATCAATGCTCCCCAGGGATATGGGAAAACACCGGTTCTTCCTGAATATGTGGTTTCCTGGGGCGATGACCACATTTTACTCCGAACCTGGGAAGGACGGGTAATGGAATATCCCAACGCTTTGGATGAGTGGGATGAAGAAGAACTTTTTTAAGCTAATTTGAAGGAGGCCAATGGGCCTCCTTCTCCTTATCTTGAGCCGTGTTGTCATTGTATTTAAACAGTGGTATAATAATTTTGCGGTTGTTTTGGTAGACCCTTTTATCCTGGGGAGGAATATTGATGCTTGGTTTATTTAAAAAATTGTTAAAAGACCCCAATGAAAAAGAATTGGAAAAACTCTGGCCAATAGTTGAAAAAGTAAATTCTATTGAAGAGGAAATTAAGGCTTTATCCGATTCAGAACTGAGGGGAAAAACCGAAGAATTTAGAAAAAGGCTTTCAGGTGGGGAAACACTGGATGACATACTTCCCGAGGCTTTTGCCGTTGTTAGGGAGGCCGCTCAACGTTCAACCGAAGAAAAATTCAGGCATTTTGATGTCCAGATTCTTGGTGGGGTTGTCCTCCATCAGGGGAAAATCGCTGAGATGAAAACAGGTGAAGGAAAAACTCTTGTTGCTACTTTACCCGCATATCTAAATGCCCTGACGGGAAAAAGTGTCCATATTATTACCGTTAATGAGTACCTTGCCCGTCGGGATGCTGAATGGATGGGCAGTATATATAAGTTCCTGGGATTAACTGTAGGATTAACCCTGCACGGAATGGATTATAAGGAAAAGAAGGAAGCCTACAGCTGCGATATTGTTTACGGGACCAATAATGAGTTTGGTTTTGATTACCTGCGTGATAATATGGCTCTTTCTCCTGAGCAGGTTGTCCAGGGAGAACTGAGCTATGCAATCCTGGATGAGGTAGATAGTATCCTTATTGACGAAGCAAGGACCCCGCTGATAATTTCCGGGCCGAGCGAGGAATCACCAGCCCTTTATTACCAGTTCGCCCGCCTTGTTCCCCAGTTGAAAAAAGAGGAACATTATGCAGTTGATGAAAAAGCAAACTCCGTTACTCTGACTGAAGAAGGGGTTGCCAGATCTGAAAAACTATTAAATATTGAAAACCTTTATGACGACCAGAATGTTAAATTAACCCACCACCTTAACCAGGCTTTAAAAGCCTGGGCTTTGATGCGTAGGGATAGAGATTATGTGGTTAAGGATAACCAGGTTATGATTGTTGACGAATTTACAGGGCGAATTATGGAAGGCCGAAGGTACAGTGATGGACTCCATCAGGCAATCCAGGCAAAAGAAGGGGTGAAAATTGAGCGGGAAAGTCAAACACTTGCTTCAATAACCTACCAGAACCTTTTCCGTATGTATGATAAACTTGCGGGGATGACTGGAACAGCAGCAACAGAAGAGGAAGAATTTATCAAAATTTATGGGATGGAAGTGGTGGTTGTTCCCACCAATGAACCAATGATAAGAGAAGATGCTCCCGATCAGATTTACAAGACCTTACCCGGGAAAAAGAAAGCAATAATTGAGGATATTGTTTCCCGCCACGAGAAAGGTCAGCCGGTTTTGGTTGGGACCATTTCCATCGAATCCAGTGAAGAATTAAGTAGTTTGTTGAAAAAAGAGGGAGTTCCCCATCAGGTTTTAAATGCAAAACACCACGAAAGGGAAGCCGAAATTATCAAGGATGCCGGACAAAAGGGTTCTGTTACAATTGCTACCAACATGGCCGGACGGGGAACCGATATTGTTTTAGGTGAGGGAGTAACCGAACTCGGTGGTTTGCATATCCTTGGAAGTGAGAGACATGAAAGCCGCCGGATCGATAACCAGTTAAGGGGTCGTTCAGGGCGCCAGGGAGATCCGGGATCTTCCCAGTTTTTTATTTCCCTCCAGGATGACTTAATGCGCCTTTTTGGTTCTGATAGGGTTTTTGCTGTAATGGACCGATTGGGAATGGATGAAAACACCCCCGTAGAGCATCCCCTTATTAACCGGGGGATTGAAAACGCCCAAAAGAAAGTTGAGGCAAGGAACTTTGAGATCAGGAAATACGTCCTGGAATATGACGATGTTTTAAACAAACAAAGGGAAATAATCTATAATCAGCGGCGGGAAATTTTGAATTCCGATAACGTTCGCGACAGGATTATGGATATGATGAAGCAGGTTATCGAGGAGCAGATTGAGCTGTATCTGCCCAAAGGTGTCCATCCTGAAGAGTGGGATATAAAGAGCTTGATTAATGCTGCAGAAAGAATTTACCTTGCCGAAGGAGTTTTGACTCGGGAAAAAATTGAAGGAATGGCCAGGGAAAAAATTGAGGGTTTTCTTTTAGAACAGGCAAGGGAAACCTATAATAAAAGGGAAAAACAATGGGGCGAGGAGATAATGCGCCGCAGGGAAAAACTTTTGGCCCTGCAGATTATTGACCGGAAATGGATGGACCACCTTGATGCCATGGACGACTTGCGCCAGGGAATCAGCCTCCGGGCCTACGGCCAAAGAGACCCCCTTGTGGAATATAAATTCGAATCCTTCGACCTCTTTAATAACATGACCGCAAGTATTCGGGAAGACCTGGTTCGTGTGCTATGCAAGTTTGTTCCCCGGCCGGAAGCTATCAGGTTAAAAGAAAGGCAAATGGAAGTGACCGGTCCCCAGGAACCACAACTTAACAGGTCTTTCCGGGAAATGCATACCAACCAGGGGCCGGGAGAAGGAGAAAAACCGGCTAAAGAACCCGTTGTTAAGGAAAAAGAAGTGGGAAGAAACGATCCCTGCCCCTGCGGCAGCGGAAAGAAATATAAGAAGTGCTGTGGGCGATAAACAGGAGGTGTTTTGGAGATGCTAGGTGAACTGCAAAAAGCTTATACCGAACAAAGCAAATCTCTCCAGGATTTGAGGGAATCTCTTTGACACAGCTGGCCTGGAAAAAAGAAAAGACCAGCTGGAAAAAGAGATGACAGAAGAAGGCTTTTGGGATAAAGATCAAAACCGTGTTCAGAAAGTAAATCAGGAATTAACCCGGATAAAAGAAAAAATTTCCCGCTTGCGGGAAATTGAAGAGAACCTGGAAGAACAGGAATTAATCTGGGAACTTTTTGAGGAAGATGGAGATAACCGGTTATTGCAGCAGGCAGAAAAACTGCAAAAAAAAGCCGATAAAATGCTGAATAAACTCCGTCTGGAAACCCTTTTTTCCTCTGAACATGATCTTGACGATGCTATTTTAGCCCTGCACCCCGGGGCGGGAGGAACAGAATCCCAGGACTGGGCAGAAATGCTTATGAGAATGTATACTCGTTTTTGCGAAAAACAGGGCTGGGATGTTGAAGTTCTGGACCTAAACCCGGGTGATGAAGCCGGGATAAAAAGTGCAACCATTTTAATCAAAGGAGATTACGTTTTTGGTAACCTTAAAGGGGAACAGGGTGTTCACCGCCTGGTCAGGATTTCTCCTTTCGATTCCTCAGGAAGAAGACATACCTCCTTTGCTTCTGTAGAGGTCCTTCCAGATCTGGGGGAAGACGCGGAAATTGAAATTGACACCAACGATTTGAAAATTGAAACCTACCGCGCCAGTGGGGCGGGAGGTCAGCATGTTAACAAAACTGATTCAGCAGTTAGAATTACCCATGAACCAACTGGGATAGTTGTCCAGTGTCAGAGTGAACGTTCTCAGCATAAAAATAAAGCCACTGCAATGAGGATTCTTAAATCAAGGCTGAAAGAACTGGAAGAAAGGGAACAGCAGAAAAAAATGGATGAAATGCGGGAAGACCAAAAAGAAATTGCCTGGGGCAGCCAGATCAGGTCCTATGTTTTCCACCCCTATTCCCTTGTAAAGGACTTGAGAACTGGAAAGCAGGTAGGGAATATCCAGGGGGTAATGGACGGTGATCTGGAGCCTTTTATCCATGCTTACCTGCAGTGGGAAGCAGGAGGGAAAAAAGAAAATGAATAAAAAAGCCTTAATGGTTGTTTTAATAATTCTTTTAATTTTTGCAGGTGCTTTTTTATTATCCCAGATTTTCCTGCCCCAATACACCGAAAGGGAAATCAGAGAAGCATTAGTGGATTATTTTGAGGATTATTCAGAGTTGGATATACAGGTAGAAGCCCGACCGGCCTTTAAGCTTCTCCAGGGGAAAGCGGATTCCCTGGAACTCAGTGGAACCCGGATTAAATCAGAGGGCCTTTATTATGACACTTTTTACGCTTATTACACAGATCTAGAAATAATAAACGATAGGGTTTCGGGCAAGATGGAAATCCTTGAGTTAATTCTCCTTTCTCAGGACCTTAATAATTACCTTGAGCCGTACAACATTGAACTTTTCTTAGAACCCGGTTCAATCAAAGCCGGGACTTTTGTGGAGGTTTTTGGAACTCCCGTTGAGGTTATGGTCAGGGGAGGGCTTAGCATCAGAGAAGAAAGGTTTTTGGTTTTTTCTCCCACAAGTGTGATCCTGGAAGGCCTGGAGATACCGGGAGCATGGGTGGAAAGAATTCTGGAAAATGTTCGGGTTGAAATTGACCTGAGCAGATTTCCCCTACCTTTTAGAGTTGAAGAAGTAAATGTAGGGCAGGACAAAGTGCTTTTGAAAGCCGATTAAAAACGGACTACTCTGGGGGTATAAAGGTTGACTAAAACGAAAATTCTATGGGTTATAGTAATTATTTCTTTTGTTGTTGCCCTTTTTCCCTATGCCGCCCGCTGGGGAGTTGAGCAGGAGAGCAGGGGAATAAAAATTATTTTTGATGATCACAGCATGTTTCGTCTTGCCCGGAAAACCGGAAACAGTGTTGAGGAAGTATATTCCCGCCTGGAAATTGGTGACCCGGCGGTTGCAATAAGTCCCTGGACCCCCAGAAAAATGATGGACAGAGGCTACTTATTTTTATGGCCGGTTTTGTTCCCTGACAGGCCGGTTCCCCTCCCGGGAGATTTTGGGGATGGGAGGATGGCTGGTTATGCCGGGTATTATGTCCACTTTTTTTCCGACGAGATGAGAGAATTTGTAATCTCACGCCTTCCCGAATTTTTTCAACCGGTTCCCCTGGGAGGGATAAATCACTATTCCGTCCCTCCCCGGGATAAAAACACCTTATTTCCAGGAATTCCCCTGGGATTTAACGAAGATGATATTAATCAAATTTCCGCAACTAATTGGCCAACTGTTGGGCGTCCCAATGTAAAACAGAATATCGGCCAGGACGATCCAAAAGAACTCCTGGAAAATTTACCGGGTATTGAAGGACTCCTTTTTGATGGAGGAGAAGTTTGGGGTTACCCGGATGACCTGGAGGAAACTGCAAAACTTTTAGACGGCAAGGATATCTATCTTGGATTTGTGGAGCCTTTCCTTGCCCAGCAAAAAGGAATGAGAGACCTCGGTCTTATCGAAGAAGACCGAGTTCTTCGCCTCCATAGTGTTCAACAGGGGGAAATGGATAATCAATCTCCGGAAAGAATAGTATCAAGATACTTGAGAAGTGTTCGAGAAAGAAATGTCCGCTTAATTTATTACCGCCCGGTTCTTGACCGAGAACGGGGTGATCTGCTTGAGCACAATGAATTAATCTTAAATTCATTAGTTGAAAGACTGGAAAACCTGGGATATCAAATTGGGGAAGGGGGCTATTTTAAACCCCTGGAAATACCAGGGTGGGCAGCTTTGTTAATTTGGGCCGGTATTATTGCTGCAGGTTTGCTGGTTTTGGGGTTTTTTTTCCAACTGCCGGAAAAATTCATTTTTTTATTGTTTACCCTGGGTTGGCTGGGAGGAGCAGCGATTTTTTTAATTGGGTTTAAAACTCTTTTTCTCCAGGGAGCCTTACTTGCAGGTGCACTTGTTCTTCCCCTTTTGCCCCTGCTGCTTGTTCTGGAAAAAAGAAAAGGGCCCTTTTGGTGGGATTGGATCCTTATTTCACTGGGAACACTCCTGGGAACCTTTTTAATCGGGGCTCTTGCTTCGGAAAGGTCATTTATTCTGGGCCTCGAAGTTTTCAGAGGGGTTAAGGTTGCCCTGTTACTTCCTTTAATGGTTTTAGCTTATTATCTGTACCGGGAAAGATTTGCAGGAAAGTGGAAAAAAATGCTTCCCTCACTTCCGGTATTTATCAGCATGGGTTTTCTTGCCGTTGCCCTTTTCTTTTATATTAATCGGTCGGGCAACTTCCCCCTTATTCCAGTTCCTCAATGGGAAATAGCCCTGAGGGAGTTTTTGGAACGGGTTCTGGTTATCCGTCCTCGTTTCAAAGAGTTTATGTGGGGTCATCCTTTCCTTCTTGCCGGTATTTATTTGTTTAGACTTAAAAAATGGCCCTGGATTGCCAGCTTTTCTATTTTACTTGGTTGCATGGGGTTAATTACAATTATTAATTCTTTTACCCACTTCCATACCCCCCTTTGGGTTAGTTTGTGGAGAAGTGTTTTGGGGATGATCCTTGGCGGAACTTTAGGACTGATCCTTGTTTTCCTGGTCCAGTGGATAGATCGAGTTTTGAGGAGGAAACAGGCATGAAAAAACTGGTGATATCCGGATATTATGGCTTTAACAATCTCGGGGATGAAGCAATTCTTCACGCAATGCTGGAAGAAATAAAAACCTGGGATGAAGACTTAAATGTAACTGTTCTGTCCAGCAATGAAAACTTTACATCTCAGACACACGGGGTTTTAAGTGCTCCCCGGTGGCCTTTTTCGGAGGTGAAAAAGTCCCTTGAAGAGTGTGACTTTTTTTTAACGGGGGGAGGAAGTCTTCTGCAGGATAAAACTGGGATCAAGTCAATTCCTTATTACCTTGGACTGAGCAGGGTTGCCAGGAATGAAGGAGCAGCAACGGCCCTGTTTTCCTGTGGAGTGGGACCAATAAATAGGCCCTATTTAAGGTGGTTTAGCAAACAAGAACTGGATAAATTTGATTTTCTGTCTGTCCGGGATGTTTATTCCCGGGATCTGCTTGAAGATATGGGGGTAAAAAAAGATATTGAAGTTATTCCTGATCCGGTTTTTTTACTCTCTCCCCCAAAAAATGGAAAGGGAAAGAATCTTCTCCAGAGAGAAGGGATTTATGGGAACGGACCGATAATTATTATTGCCCCCCGTAACAAACCTGGAGAAAAAAAGATAAAACCGGGGCCCTGGATTGAGTTGTGCCATCGATTGCAATATGGGCTTGGTGCCCAGATAGGGATTTGGCCAATGCATTTTGAACAGGACCTGGAGTTGAGCAGGGCAATTAGTAAAGCCCTTAAGGGAGTTGAAGTTCTTGAAGGTAATTATTCCTTTTCCCATATTCTTGAAATTTTAAAGGCTACTGACCTTGTAATCGGGGTGCGTTTTCACAGTCTCCTCCTTGGAGCGGTGGCGGGCAGTTCCCTTATGGGTGTCTCATATGACCCCAAGGTAAAATCCCTTTTGAAACAACTTGGATTGCCCGCTGATTTTGACCTGGATGATTTTTCCCCTTCTGCAGCAGCTTTAAGAGTTGAAAGGATTTTAGACGGAGGTTGCCCGGAACAAAAGGAAATGGAGAAAAAAGTGGGTGAACTCAGGAAAAAAGCCAGGAAAGGAATGAGTATCCTCAGAGATTTGATCGGGGGGGAAATTTATGGCCTTTAAGGTTAATGTTCTGGGTGTTCCCGTTGACCCGGGGACCCTTTCCCAGGCCCGGGAAAGGGTTTTTTCATTGCTTGAGGAGGAAAAACCAGGAAAATCGGTTTTCAGTATTAACCCCGAAATTGTAATTGCAGCGAGGAAAGATGAAGCCTTTGCTGAAATTTTAAAGGGAGGAGATTTAAATCTCCCTGATGGTGTCGGCATAGTATGGGCTTCTCGCCTTCTGGGGAAAAAGGTTCCGGACCGAGTTGCTGGGTACGATCTTGTCAGAGAATTGCTCCCGGAGTGTGCCCGCCGGAAGTTGAAAATTTTTCTCCTTGGAGGGAGACCGGGGGTTAGCCGGGAAGCAAAAATCAAGATGGAAAATGAATTTCCTGGTTTGAATATTGTTGGGACCAATCATGGGTATTTTACGGGCGATGAGATTGGAAAAATCCGGGAGGAACTGCAAAAGGCCGATCCCGACATTCTACTTGTTGGTCTGGGTTTTCCCAGGCAGGAACGTTTTATTAACGAGCATGCAAGGGAAATAGGGATTCCGGTAAGTATTGCTGTTGGGGGAACCCTTGATGGCCTTGCCGGCAAAACAAAAAGGGCTCCGAAAATCTTTCGAAGATTGGGTTTGGAATGGCTTTACAGGATTGTTTCTTTAAGGCGTTGGGACAGGTTTTTATCCCTGCCTTACTTTGCTTTTCTTGTCCTCTGGGAAAAGCTGAGGGGAGGAACTATAGATGCGTAAATATTGGGGGGTAATAGTTGATCTGTTTTTGCTCATAATTGGTTGCTCCATAACCGCAGCAGGTCTTTTGATTTTCCTTATTCCAAATAAAATTGCTGCCGGTGGAGCAAGTGGGCTTGCCACAATAATCTACCATATCTGGGAACTCCCCGTGGGAGCTGTAATTCTTTTAATAAATATTCCTCTTTTTTCTATAGGGCTTTTTTTATGGGGATGGCAAATGGGTTGGCGAACCCTTTTCGCAACCCTGTTTTTAAGTGTTTCACTGGACTTGATGGCACCTTTTATGGAACCCGTTACAAGTGATCCCCTCCTGGCATCCCTTTATGGAGGTATTGTCTGTGGTCTGGGGATGGGCCTGGTTTTTAAAGCCCGAGGAACTACAGGGGGAACGGATCTCGCTGCAAGACTTTTTAACCATTTTTCTGGTATGTCAATCGGCCAGGGATTGATTCTGGTTGATGGGTTGATTGTTCTGGCGGCAGGGATTGTTTTTAGTCCGGAGCTTGCCCTTTATGCAGCTATTTCAATTTTTGCCCTGGGGAAATCAATTGACCTGGTTCAAGAAGGAATTGGGTTTGCCAAGGCCGCTTTGATTGTTACAGATCGGAAAAAAGAAGTCCAGGACCAAATAATAGAAAAGCTTGGGCGAGGGGTAACCGGGATCAGGGCAACTGGGGGATACACCGGCAGGGAAAAGGATATGTTAATTTGTGTTATTTCCAGGACCGAGATTTCCAAGCTGAAAAAAATTGTAAGCTTGATAGATCCAAGAGCTTTCGTTATTATAACCGCGGCAAACGAAGTTTTAGGGGAAGGGTTTAAAGAGGATTGGAAAAACATTTAATCCTTCTCTTTGGGAACACATTTTGGTGTATTTATGGAGGTTGCCAAGGTGTTGGAAAATGTAGTATTCTAGACACAAACCTTTACAGAAATAATTATTTCCCTGTTTGGGTTTGCCCGGGATTATTAAAGGTAAAAAACCGGGCTTATAGAACTAAAATAAGAGAAAACAAAACAAAGGTTGGTGATGGTTATGCGTCAGCGTTTATTGATAATGGTTCTAGCAATTGCCTTGCTGGGGAGCCTTTTATCTTCTCTTGAGGTTCAGGGTTCTGAGAGGCGTATTTTCATGTTGGAATATGCCTATCAATATATTCAACATTATTACGTTGAGGAAGTAGAAGGCGAAGAGCTTGCCTTAGGGGCAATAGAAGGGGCAAAAGGAGTACTGGAAGACAGGAGAGAAGAACTTGATGACGAAACCTGGGAACGCTTAACCGGGGAACTTGAGAACTCCCCTTCTTCACGTTCTCCATTTAGAGGTGTAGAAAATCTCTATCGAATTGTGGTTGATGAGTACCGGGATATTATTGACCCCGATGACCTTATTGAGGGTTCAATAAAGGGGCTCATGGATAAACTGGATATTTATTCGACCTATATGAATCCGGAGCGTTATGAAGAAATGCAGAGGGAAATGGAAGGAGAATATGGGGGAATAGGGATTTTAATTACCCTTAGAGAAGAAAGGGCCACAGTCGTGGAAGCTTTTGAAAATACTCCCGGTTACCAGGCAAACCTGAAACCTGGTGATGTTATCATGGAGGTTAATGGGGAGTCCACCGAAGGGATGCTTCTTAATGATGTTTCAAGCAAGATAAGGGGCCCCAAGGGGACTCAGGTCAATTTGACAATTTTCCGGCCTGAAACTGAGGAAGAGTTTGATGTGGATATTACTCGTGAAACTATCGAAATTCCCAACGTTTCCAGTGAAATGCTTGATAATAATATTGGCTATATTTCAATAATGCAGTTTATGGAAAAAACGGGAGAAAAAGTGGCGGGAGAGATATATCATCTTAAAGAACAGGGTGCTGATAAGTTTATAATTGACCTTAGGGGAAACCCCGGGGGATTATTAAAGGAAGCGGTGAATGTTGCCAGCCTCTTTATGCCCCAGGGTCCTGTGGTGCACGTTGCTGACCGCAGCGGGATAAGGGAGGTTCTTGAAACCAACCCCAATTATGAATCCCTTGATCTTCCCCTGGTTGTCCTTGTTGATATGGGAAGTGCCAGTGGTTCAGAAATAGTTGCAGCGGGGATTCAAGAGAAAGGAGTCGGGACATTAATAGGAGAGAAAACATTTGGCAAAGCAACTGTCCAGTCAATTCTTCCTCTCCCCGATGGCTCTGCTTTAAGGCTTACTACCGCCCGCTATTACACTTCCGAGCAGGTTTTTATTGAGGA
>PUKG01000047.1 GCA_003550445.1 Halobacteroidaceae bacterium | reverse complement strand
CTACCCCTGCTGCAAGAAGAGTCTGGATTACTACCTGTTTGGTATTATTGTTTGCTGCCCATAAAAAAGCGTTCATTCCGTTTAAATCCCGGGCATTCACATCAGAACCTGCTTCAACAAGAAGTTTAATTATCTCCGGGTTTTCATTTCCCATTGCTGCAAACATTAATGGGGTTATTCCGTTTTGATCTTTTACATTAACTTTTGCTCCAGCATCAAGGAATGTTTTAATAATTTCTGTGTTTTGATTTCGAGAGGCAAACATTAGCGGCGTTCTTCCTACTTCATCTTTATCATTTATTTTTCCACCAAGTTCGATTAAAGTTTTAATAACTTTGGGGTTAGTATTTGTCCCTGCTGCCATAAGTGGAGTGATTCCATAATTTCCGCGGCCGTTAACATCTGCTCCCGCTTCTTCCAAAATTTTAATTACCCGGGGATCTTCGTTTTTCATTGCTGCATAAATTAAGGCAGTCATTCCGCTTTCATCTTTTTCATTTACATCCAAACCCTGAGCGATAACTTTTTCTACTTCACCTGGAACTGCCTTTTTCATTGTTTTTAACAGGGGTAGTTTTTCCATTCCCTCTCCTCCCCCAAAAATTGTTTTCTGGACATTTTGAGGTTAATCAACTTTTTCCCAAAACAAAAGCTTTAAATATTACACTCCTAAAGATGGTGATTGTTGAATAAAACTAACCTTTTTCTCTTATCCTAAGAAAAAATTACGCATTCTTTTCCTTTTTGGACTCCCTGATCATTGAGTAAACTGTAAACCCTATGCTTAAACAAGTGGCTACAATGAAGAATATAGAAATTGGGCTTCTCAAGAAAATACTAAAATCCCCACCACTTATGAGAAGGCTTCTTCTAAAACCTTCCTCGAATATTGGCACAAGGTAAAAGGCTATTACCGTGGGAAGAACCGGGAAGCCAGTTCTTTTCATAAAAAATCCGAGGATTGCAAAAACAAATACAAGCCCAACATTAAACATGCTTCTTTGGATACTGTAAACTGCAACCGTGGAAATAACCAAAATACAAGGGAAAAGGACGGCTGGAGGAACCTTAAGGGCCTGTTTTGCTACTTTTACAAAGTAAGGCCCTATTAAGAAAAGGATTATATTTGCAAGAATTAAAGTAATCAACAGGGCAAAAATCATTCCCGGTTGTTCCCGCATAATAAAAGGCCCGGGGGTAATTCCCTGCATCATAAAAGCAGCATATAAAACTGCCGCCGTTGCACTTCCTGGAATACCAAGAGCCAGCAACGGAATCAAGTTGGCTCCATTAACGGCACTGTTTCCTGATTCGGAAGATACCATCCCCTGCATTAGATCTTCCCTACTACCCTCTTTATATTTGGAAATTCGCTTGGCCTGGGTATAGGCAACAAATCCTCCAACTGTACTTCCCAGTCCGGGCACAGCACCAATGAATAGTCCAATAATCCCTCCCCTTAAAACTGAAGGGGCAATAATTTTTGCATCAGACCAGGTTAACTTATCCTCCCTGGGCTTTTCTCCCTGTTCTAAAGCTTCTGGTTTAACTTCCTTGCTTTTCGCCGTTACCTTTCCCAGGCTAAATTTACAGTAAATTTCCGAAATAACAAGTAACCCCACCAGGAAAGGAACCAATCTTATTCCGTCCTGCAAACGAAGCACTCCAAAAGTAAATCTCTCGGTAAAAAGAAACGGATCCCTACCAACAGAACCCAAAATTATACCCAAAGAAACAGATACCATTCCTTTGGCCGGGTCATCAAGAACTACCATCCCCACAATAGTCAGGGCAAAAAGGATTATCATGGAATTTTCTGCAGGCCCTACTCGCAAAGCCAACATGGCCAGGGGAGCAGCAGAAACTAATAAAACTACATCACTAAGCAAATCTCCCCCTACCGACCCATAAAGAGAGCCCTGTAAAGCAGAGCCCGGATAACCTTTTTTGGTAAGGGCATGCCCGTCAATACTTGTTATAGCTGCTGAAGCCGAACCAGGCATATTAAATAATATTCCGGGAATACAATCTCCATAGTAACTTCCTTTGGAAAGGGCCATAAGGGCAACCAGGGCTACCAGAGGAGAAACATGGTAGGTAAAAGGAAGCAAAATTGTCATCCCAGTTAGTGCCCCCATCCCTGGAAGCGATCCCACAAAAAGCCCTAAAATCAAACCAAAAAGGACTGCTAAGAGATTAACCAGGGTAAAAACCATATCCAAAGAACCAATAAATTCCTGAAACATTTTCTACCCACCTCCTTAAAAACGACAATTGGCAAATCTTTATTTTTGTATTTTTTTGATTAGAATAAAAATCCCCTGGGAAGGCGGATATTCAATCCATAATCAAAAACCAGGTAAATGAAAAGAAGAAAAATTGGAATTACTAATAAATGCTGTCTTTTTACCCCAAGATATAACATTAAGGTTCCCAGCATAAAAAAAGCAGAAACAAAAAAGCCTATTGTTTCCAAAAGGAAGATAAACGCTCCATGGACCCCTATAAGAACAATTGGTATTTCATTTAGAGCCAGGCTAACCTTCTTTTTTACCTTCCCGAAGGAAAGAATAAAAAAATGAGCCAAACTTGAAACAAATAGAATACCCGCACCAATTCTAGGGACCAACCCTTCTTGAGACCCAGGAGCAAAGGTTGGAATAAAATAAAACCACAAAAAGATAGCAAGGCCCATCAAACCTATTGAAACTATTTTTTCCAGATGGTATTTTCTTTGTTCTTCCACGTTTTGTCCCCCCTTTTCCACCAATGTTCAAAACCATTAAATCGGACAGGAGCCACCCCCAAAGAAAATGGGGGTGGCCTGTCCTTTTAATCAAAGGTTACTACTTAATCTTAGTCCTCATATTGTTCCATATAGTTTGTGACTATATCGCTGACCATTCTTGCTCTTTCTTCAAATTCTTCTCCGGTCATGAAAGTAACTTCGTATCCTGCATTGGCATACCTTTCCTGAACTTCTTCAGTTCCCAGGGCATATTCGATGGCATCCTGCAGTTTCTGCCTTCTTTCTTCGGGGATACCCTTAAGAGCGATCATACCCATCTGAGAACCAGGAGTAAATACCTCTGCACCAAGGTCTACCATGCTTGGAATTTCATATCCATCGTGTTCAACGTTTACATCACTAAGGACAAACAATGGATTCAGATCCCCTTCTTCCATGGCATCCCAGGCAGCAGAACCTATGGTAGCTTCACCCAGGGGAACGTGTCCTCCAATAAGAGCGGCAGATAGTTCAGGGGCGCCACCGAACATTACTACGTTAATATCCAGACCCTGCTCATCCAAAAATGACTGGACAACCATCTGGTTGAAAGCTCCACCAGCGATTCCAAAGGAAAGGGTTCCGGGATTTTCTTCAGCATACTCCCTTACTTCGTCCCAGTTTTCAAAATCTTGGGAGTAAGCTAACCTGTGGGTGCTCATATATAATGCAACAAATTCGTAGTTATCAATATGAGGTTCCTGCCCATGGATATGGGGGTTGGCACCCGAAGCAATGGTTCCTGCACCCATTACCGTATATCCATCTGGTTCTTGTTCCACGAAATATTCCTGGGCAACCAGGGAGGCAACACCAGGCATGTTTTCAAATACAAGGGGTACGCCCAGGTATTCTTCTAGTTTATCCTGCAAAAACCTGATTGCCAGGTCAGTTGATCCACCCGGGTTGTAAGGAACTATTACAGTTATTTCTCTTGTTGGCCAATCATCAGCAGAAACCGTTCCATTTGAAAGCATACCTGAAAACACCAGCATGAAAGTCAGTACCCCAACAAAAAGACCTAGGGATATTTTTTTCATTAATAAACTACCTCCTAATTTTTTTTGCTTAAATTAATGCAGAAACCTTTTTCACTTCCTCCTTTCTTTGGATAACACCCCCTCAAAATAATGTTTATCAATCATCCTTTTTCTTTTTAAAACCCTTTTGCCCAAAAAGTCCCGGGTCATAGCCCAAAAGTCGAAGGACCCAGGCTATCCCAAAACCAACAAGCAAAGGTCGCCAATCCATTAGATAAAAAGATAAAACCGAAGTACTTCCATATACTGCCGCTAAATATAAAGCCCCGATTTTTCTATAGTATATAAAGTTTACAATCAAACCGACAGTTAAGAAGTAGAATAAAAACTGGATTATATACATAAGGTAAACCACTATCCTGTCCCCCTGTTTTACAGACAGCTTTTTTCATTTTCCCCTATCTTATATGCAAGGACCGTGCCAGATTTTTATATTTCCTTAAAAAACCAAATATATCAAAGGGTAAACCTTTTTTAGGTCTTTATACCAACAACAAAAAAACAAAAAAAGGTTCGCGATTGCGAACCACCTGTTCTCCAAATCGAACAGACCATGATTTTCCATATTTCAAAACATTGCTGTCCAATTTTTTTTACACATTACCAAAAACACTTTTTATTTTTGTCCCTTTTTCCCGGCGTTAATTAATCCCGTACTTTTTTAGCTTTTTATAAAAGGCGGTTTTCCCTATTTTAAGAAGTTCCATGGCCTGGCTTCGTGAGCCCCCCGTTTTTGCCAGAGCCTCTTCAATAGCTTTTTTTTCAACTTCCTCCACCAGGGAGGATAATGGTTTTAGATTTTGGATTTGAATACAGTTTTCTTGCCCTGCAATCCCTTTTATGGAACTTCCCTGAGGATTATAAATTTCTTCGGGGAGATGTTCGGGGTAAATATTTTCACCTGGAGCCATATTAATTGCTCTTTCCAGGACATTTTCTAATTCCCTGATATTACCGTTCCAGTGATGGTACAAAAGACTTTGCATTGCCTTTCCTGAAACTTTTTTTACAGGTTTGTTCAAATCCTTGCATTTTTGCTCTACCAGGAAACCTACCAAGGGGAAAATATCCTCTAAGCGTTCCCTAAGAGGAGGTAGATAAATGGGGATAATATTTATCCGGTAAAAAAGGTCTTCCCTGAAGCTTCCTTCTTTGATTTCTTTTTCCAGATCTTTATTTGTTGCAGTAACAACCCTTGCGTTGAGTGTTACAGGTTCCAATCCCCCAAGTCGGAAAAAAATTTTCTCCTGTAAAACCTGGAGGAGTTTTGCCTGGAGAAAAACAGGTAATTCTCCTATCTCATCTAAAAACAAAGTTCCCCCCTGAGCCATTTCAAAGCGCCCCAGTTTTCCCTGTACGGAGGCTCCAGTAAAAGCTCCTTCTTCGTAACCGAATAATTCACTTTCCAGCAAGGTTTCTGGAATTGAAGCACACTCCACCTGAATAAACGGGCCATTTTTTCTTGGGCTGGCCTCATGGAGCGCCTTTGCAATTAAGCTCTTTCCGGTTCCGCTTTCTCCTAGAATTAAAACCGTAGAATCACTTTCCGAGGCTCTCAGGATGGTTTTTTTTACCTCTTTCATCTGGGGACTATAGCTAATGATACCCCCAAAAGGATCTTCACTATTCCCGGATTTTTTAGCTTTTCCCTCTACTCCCTTATATGCTTCCCGGGCAAAATCCAGATCCTTTTCAGTTTCTCTCAATCTGGTTACATCCCAAACCTGTAAAACCGCCCCGACTATTTTTTCCCCTTCTTCTACTGGCTTAATAGAACAATGAACGGGGATATTATTAATTTCCCCTTCGATATTTGAGGCCCCTGGGGAATCTCCTTTTGCGGTTTCCTGTAAAACTCGAATTAAGTCAGAATCCTTATGAAATTCATTAATATGTTTTTTTATTTGTTTGTTTTGAGGGGCAAAAACACCTTTTCCTATAAAAGGGGATCCATCCAGAAGGGCTTTTGTTTCTTCCCCACGACCTGTATAACCCCGGGCCTGGTAAAATTTAATTTTCCCAGTTTGGGGTGATAAGACAACCATGTGAGAAGCACATCGGGAAAAAATAAAATCAAAAGTTTCTTTCCCCACCTGAATTCTATTCAGGCTTTCTTTTTTATTAACGCTTGACCTCAGGCGGATATTATTGAATTTTTGAATAATCTCAAGAGTATTTTTGTTCTTTCCAGAATCTTTTTTTAATATCCCTGTCCCAGGTTCAGATCCTAATACTCCAATGGCAACAAACATATCTCCTCTTTTTAAGTTTCCGGGATTAACCCCAATTTTTTTCAAATCTATAGGCTTTAACCCTCCATCATCACAGTCAAGAGAATTATTGGCCAGGATAACAAGATCACCCTTTTCTAGTTTTCCCTTAAGATGACCGGGCTGGTAAGAAGGGTTTAATCCAAATAGTTCAACAGCTTTTTTGTTGTATAGTTGAATAAATCCCTGATGGTCAATAACAATAATCCCCTGCTCAAGAAAATCAGGGATTGCTTTTAAGGTTTTATTTTCCATTTCCTCTTCTCCAATCCTGAAAGCTTTGTTAAATAACCTTTCCTATATTTTTCGACAGAATTAGGGGGGTTTCCTTTAAAAAAAGGAGGTTACCCAGGATTAACCTCCGTTATTTTTCTTTCTTGAAGAAAGTTTTTCTGAAGAAAGATACCAGGACGCGATTTATTTTCCTGTTTTAAAGAGATAAATTTAAAAACCCTTTAACTAAAAAGAAAAACTGGATTCTTTTTAGATCTCCAGTTTTATCAAGTTACTAGCAATCTTCTTCTCCCTCCTCAATTAATCCTGAGGACAAATACCTTTCTCCATTGTCCGGGAGGAGGGTTACAATTGTTTTTCCTTTACCCAATTCTTTGGCCATTGCGCAGGCCCCAACTAAATTGGTTCCCGAGGAAACACCTACAAAAAGGCCTTCTTTTTTTGCAAGGATTCTGGATGCTTTTAAAGCTTCTTCATCGGAAACCAGGATTATCCTGTCAATTATATCACAATTTAAAACATCGGGAATCAACCCATCCCCAATTCCTTGCTGAATATGGTGGCCAATTTTCCCTCCCTTTAATATGGCAGCATTTTCGGGTTCAACAGCAACAATCAAACAATCTGGATATTTTTCTTTTAATACCTCCCCAACTCCCGTGATTGTACCACCGGTCCCAATACCTGAAACAAAGGCGTCAACAGGTCCCGGAATCTGTTCAATAATTTCCTGAGCAGTAAAAAGCCGGTGGGCATCGGGATTGTCAGGGTTACAAAATTGGTCAACCAAAAAAACTTTGGGGTCAGAATCTCTTAATTCATGGGCTTTTTTCACCGCATTTTCAATTGCCTCTCCGATATCATTCCCTGCCGGAGTTAAAAGGACTTCTGCCCCATAAGCCTTCATCATCATCTGCCTTTCCTGGCTCATATTTTCGGGCATGACAATTTTTACTTTTAAACCTAAAGCTGCTCCAACCATACTGATTCCAATTCCCTGATTTCCACTTGTTGCCTCAACTAAAATAGTATCCTTCATTATTTCTCCTCGTTGAATGGCCTGATTAACCATCCAGAAGGCAGTTCTGGACTTAACACTCCCCCCTGGATTCAAGCACTCCATTTTGGCCCAAATACAGGCACCGGTTTCCGGGCTGAAATTTCTTAATTTAATTACTGGCGTTTGGCCAATCCGGTTAAGAACTATGTCCTTAATTTCCTCCTTGAAGGTTGCCATAATTATTGCTCCTTTCAAAAACAGTATTTTAAAACTTTTTCTCTGAATTTTAGGAAAACCAATAAAATTTCGGAAATAAATTTAAGTAAGTTCCGTATCTTTGGATTTTTTTGTCATTATCCCAAATCCTTTAAGGAAAAATCTTTCCCCTCATCTTAACTTTCTCACAGATAAAACCACATTTCAGGTTGTTAATTTTTTTACAAACTTAAAGCCAATACACCAAAATTAAATATTTAACTAATTTCTTCTTTATTAGCTTTTTTCCCTGCAAATTTAGTTTGGGTTTTTATTGCAATCTAAGGGCAACAAAAAAAGTTTTTAACTTTTTTAATTGACCAAACCTTTGGCCAATTCCAATTGTTGTTTTACAGCCCTGTAACCGGTTCCTCCTATCAATTCTCTCCTTGAAATACTATTTTCTACAGCCTGGAAAATGAAAATTTCTTCTTCTGACAATTCGGGAAAAAATTCTTTCCAATCCCGAGGGTCCCACTCAAATAAATTTTTCCCCTCTTCAAGGCATTTTTTTATTGCCCTTCCCGCTCTTTCATGGCCTTTTCTAAAGGGAATCCCTTTTTCAACCAGCAGATCAGCAAGATCTGTCGCCCAAAGATAATCTGAACTTGCTGCTTTATACATTTTTTCCGTGTTAAAACTTATCGTTTTTATTAAACCAGAAAAAGCGGGCAAAACATTTTTGATTGTTTTTACAATATCAAAAAGCCCTTCTTTGTCCTCCTGCATATCTTTATTATAAGCAAGGGGTAATCCTTTCATTGTGGTCAAAAGGGCAAAAAAGTGCCCATAGACACGGCCTGTTTTCCCCCTGACAAGTTCTGCCACATCGGGGTTCTTTTTTTGTGGCATAAGACTGCTTCCGGTAGCAAAAGCATCATCAAGTTCTACAAATTTAAATTCCAAAGAACTCCAGATAATGATTTCCTCTGCCATTCGACTTAAATGCATCATTAGAATTGAAGCAAAACTCATAAACTCCAGAATAAAGTCTCGATCACTTACAGCGTCAATACTGTTTTGATATATCTCTTTAAAACCCAATATCTTTGCTGTCTTTTCCCTATCCATGGGAAAGCCACTCCCCGCAATTGCTCCTGCCCCAAGAGGCATTAGATCGGTTCTTTCCAAAACTCCCTCCAGGCGTTCAAGGTCCCGCTGAAACTTCCAGAAATAGGCCAGGAGATGGTGAGCCAGGAGAGTTGGCTGTGCTCTTTGTAGGTGGGTATAACCGGGCATTATCGTCTCAGGGTTTTCTTCGGCATGATTTAAAAGGATAATCTGGAAATTTTTTATTTCCTGTTTAATCAAGGGGATGTTTTTCTTTAAATAAAGGTGCAAATCCAGGGCAACCTGGTCATTTCGACTTCGTCCGGTGTGAAGCTTTCCTCCAATTTGTCCAACCTTTTTAATCAGCATTGCTTCAATATAGCTGTGGATATCTTCATAACCTTGAATTGATTTCATCCCTGCTTTTTTTATATCCCGCCTTATTTCTAATAACCCTTTTTTAAGTTTAACATACTCCTCTTCTCTAATTATCCCAGCTTCAAAAAGAGCCCCAAGGTGGGCCAGGCTCCCGATAATATCTTCTTCCCATAACTCCCGATCAAAGGTTAAGGATTCGTTTAGTATTTCTACTTTTTCATTTGTAGTATTTTCGAAGCGTCCTCCCCAAAGTTTTCCCATAATTTTTCCCCCTTTCCTTTTTTTTCTTCCTGATCAAGCCAACCCTGAACCTTTAGAGGCAATCCATAAAGATTTATAAAACCTGTTGCGTCACCCTGGTTAAATAAACCATCCTCCTCAAAAGAAGCAAGTCCTGTATGATAAAGGGAAAATGGAGAGAACCTGCTTAAGGTAATAATATTTCCTTTGTATAATTGTATTTTTACTCTTCCACATACTTTTTTCTGGGTTTGGTCGACAAAAGCATCCAAAGCTTTGCGCAGGGGGGTAAACCAGAGGCCATTATAGGTTAATTCAGCATATTTAAGACTGATTTGTTCTTTATAATGAAGGGTTTCCCGGTCCAGGCAAAGGTGCTCGAGTTCTCGGTGAGCAAAGAAAAGCAATGTTCCCCCAGGAGTTTCATATATTCCTCTTGATTTCATTCCAACCAGCCTGTTTTCTACCAGATCAACCCTGCCAATTCCATGTTTTCCACCAATATTATTTAACTTTTCCAATAGGGAAACCGGACCAACCTTTTCTCCATTTAAGCCTACGGGGACCCCTTCTTCCCAATCTATTGAAATTTCTTCAGGCTTATCGGGAGCATCAAAAGGGCTATTTGTTCCAAGAAAAATTGATTGGTCTGGAGAATTCTCGGGATCCTCTAAAATCCCTCCTTCATAGCTAATGTGCCAAAAATTCCTATCAACACTATATGGTTTTTCCAAAGTAGCTGAAACGGGAATATTATGTTTTCTGGCATAATCCAACGCATCTTTACGAGATTGAATATTCCATTCCCTCCAGGGGGCGATTATTTCCATATCTGGAGCAAGGGCCTTAATGCTTAACTCAAAACGAACCTGGTCATTTCCCTTCCCTGTTGCCCCATGGGCTATTGCCTTTGCTCCAGTTTTTAGGGCAATTTCTACTAATTTTTTGGTTATTAAAGGCCTCGCGATTGCTGTCCCCAGGAAATACTGCCCCTCATAAATTGCTCCTGCTTTTATCAAAGGTAATAAATATTCCCGGACAAATTCTTCTTTGACATCAACAATAAAGCACTCTGAAGCACCTGTTTTTAAAGCTTTTTCTTTAAGGCCATATAGGTCTTCCTTCCCCAATCCAACGTCTACCGCTACCGCAATAACCTCGCAATCTCGGTTTTCCAGTAGCCACTTCAAGATTACTGATGTATCCAATCCTCCTGAATAAGCTAAAACTATTTTTTGCATATTTTTCTCCCCTTTCTAAAATAAAAAAACCCGTCCAAAAATAAGGACGGGATTTCCCGCGGTGCCACCTCTGTTGGCCATAAAAGCCCACTCGAGCCCTTTAACGTAGGGATCCGTTCCCATCTATAAGTTATTTCAATGGGACTCCTCCAGGGTGCGTTTCAGAGAGGTTCCGGGCCAGGCTCACACTCTTTCCTGACTCGCTTAACCTTTCCCTACTCCTATTCTCCCTTTCGCAGGATTTATATTTATTAATTATATTCGCATATTATATCACAATTATTTCCTTTGTCAAGGCAAAGTTAGTTTTAGAAAACCCAATCTTTATCTTAAAACACCTTGCTTTAAAAGGAACTTCTCTTTTAAACCCATTCTTTTTTGGTTAATGCAAATTGTTTAACGCGAGATTTTTCTGGATAATAATTAAAAACTTATTTACAAAAAACCCCTGGAAATCCCAGGGATTTTTCCTAAAAAAAATATTTTATATAACTAACAAAATTAAAAAACAGTGTATTGGTTGGGTAAAATATACAATATTAGTTCCAGAAAAATTATCTTTTAAGTCTATTTTTAATAAACAAACCGGTAATTAAAGAAAGAATTCCCCTAAAACCCCTTCTCATTTGCCTCCTTGCTACATACCTTCCCTCTTGTTGTAATGCCTTTCCTGCTTCTTCTTTAACATCAAATTTTGGTTTTTGGGTTTGTTCCCTGGGGGTATGGCTTCTGGAAAAATCCGAGGGCCCTTCAAAAGAGACCGTTGTAAAATGGTCTTTCCAAGTATCGTCAGAATTTAAAAAACCTAAAAACATCTGAAAAACATCTTCGGAAGAATAATCAGCGCGGTCAGCTGCTATTGAACCAGAACCAACATCAGCCTCTACGTACAACTCATTTTTTTTGCCTGTAGTTTGAATGAAATTGTTTTCAACAGTTAAAATACAGTGGTCAATTTCTTCACCAATCTTAAAAATAGTTTCCCGGATCTGGGTTTCTGTAGGATCTT
>PUKG01000176.1 GCA_003550445.1 Halobacteroidaceae bacterium | reverse complement strand
TTCTTCACTGGAAAACTTGCTTTCCGGAAATTCCCACCTGGTAAGATGGTTTTCTATCGGATCATCCAGGTTAACCTTTCCCTTCTCAATTAAACTCATTACTCCCCAGGCAAGAACGGGTTTTGTAATGGAACCAACCCTGAATACATGGCTTAAGTCAAGTGAAATTTCATTTTCCAGGTCAGCATATCCAAAGGCCTGCTCCCACTTTACTTCCCCTTCCTCAATCAGGGCTATTGCCACACCCGGAACATCAAAGTAATCCATCAACTCAGGAATAGTTCCTTCCATTTCTTTAACCAGTTCTCCGTAATCAGGGTTAACCAGGTCGAACTGGGAAAACACTCCAATTCCTTCTTCTGTTTCTCCCTGAAAAACTGCAAGGGAAAAGAACTTTTCCTGATCGCTCCCCTTTATTCTCCCCCCTAGAAAAAAATGGTTTTGGGAGCTTTTTAATATTTTATCCCTTTTCTCCAGGGGGTAAAAGCCCGAATACCAGTTTGCCCATTTCTCAAAGTTCTCCCCTTCTCCCCCAAAAATAATTTCTGCCCCTTTTGCTTCTATTGCTTTTTTGAAAGCATTAAATAATTCTTGAGGATAATTATGGCTTTCCCAGAAGTGGGTAATCTTTTCAACTTCTCCCTCCCTAATCAGGTAATCCGAAGGAGTAATGTAGGCCAGACCTGTAAGGGGAATGCCCTGCAGAGCTACTGAATACCGGGGCATTTCGTCTTCGGGATGTGCCAGGTTTCCCCTAACAATTTGCCCCAGGGGCATTATATATGTTCCGTAATCTTTTTCGTAAGTAATAACTTCCCCCTTTTCAGGGTAAGGGAAAAAAGATTCTATTTCATTTGCCTCAGCCCCGGTAACACTCAAAAAAACCAGGGCAAAAATAATACCGAGGATTAGGTTTATCCGGTTCATTTTTTCAACTCCCCAAAACAAAAAGTTGATAAAAATATTTCCTTTTCATTATTCCGATAAATTAAACTTTCTTTGTCCCCTTTTTTATTCCTTCAAATCCTTTTGCCCTGGCAAAGCTTTCTATAAAAAAATTCCTTCCCAAAAAAGGGAAAAATTAAACCTATTAAAAGGTAGGATTAATTATATTTTTCACATTGCAGGAACTTGTAAAGGAAAAATCGAATTTTTCTGTGTCAGGTTAAAGGGAGGATTTCCTATGAAAGTTTACCGCTTATTATTGCTTCTAGGGTTAATTTTTTTAATAACGGGAATTTATTTGAACGAAAACTGGAATATTTTCTTAAACGCCCGGATGCTCTGTTTCTCCTGCGTGGGCATTGAATAACAGGAGGTAGGTCAATGGTTAGATTCCGGGCTTTTTTTCAGATCGGTGCCCTTTTATTTTACAACTCCAATTACCTCTTTTCCTATGAGTTCTGCCCCGTCCCGGGCTTGAATTGCTATGCCTGTCCAATTGCCGGCGGGGCCTGTCCTTTGGGAAGTCTTCAGCACTTCATGGTCCTGCGAAGGATACCTTTTTTTCTCCTGGGGTTTTTCCTTTTAATAGGAGCCCTTGTAGGACGAATGGTTTGCGGCTGGATATGCCCTATTGGCTGGCTTCAGGAGTTAATGTATAAAGTAAAAGTCAAAAAAATAAGAGTTAATTTCCGGCCCTTTCGGTATTTAAAGTACCTGGTCCTTTTAAGTCTTGTCCTAATTATTCCTTTTCTCAGTGGGGAGCCCTGGTTTTCAAAGCTATGTTTTGTGGGAACAATTCAGGCCGGGATACCCCTTATTGTTATGGATCAAAGCCTGCGGGATTTAATTGGAACCCTTTTTTATATAAAACTGGGAATTACCGGGATAACCCTGGCAGCCTTTTTCTTTATTAAAAGGCCCTTTTGCAGATTTCTCTGTCCCCTGGGAGCAACTTACTCCCTGTTCAATCCGATTAGTTATGCCCGACTGGAGGTAGCAGGGAGTTGCTTTAAATGCGACAAATGCCGGGAAGTTTGCCCGGTTGACATAAAGGTTTACGAAGAACCAAACAGCCCTGAGTGTATCAGGTGCCTGGAATGCACTTCCTGTGCCCATGTAAATTTACGATTGGGAGACAAGAAGAAAGAAAAAACCAAGGAGGCAGAACAATATGCTTAGAAAATTATCTTTTACCTGTTTTTTACTTGCGCTTTTGCTTTTTGCTTCGTCCGCAATGGCAGAACAATTTACTCCAATTAAGATAAATGACCTGGAAGGAAATGAGGTTGTAACAACAGATTTCCTGGACAGGGAATATGTCATTTTTGAAGTCTGGACTACGTGGTGTCCCTCATGCGTTGTTTCCATGAAGGACTTCCAGGAAAACCTGGATATATTAAAAGAAAACAATCTAAAGGTTGTCGCTATTTCCCTTGATGATCGCTTAAGCACGGTAGAAAATTTTGTTAACGAACATTCCATTGAATTTACAGTCCTCCATGACCCCCGTTCCCTTTCTGCAATGCAGTGGAATGTCCGGGCTATACCTGCAGTTTTCCTGGTT
>PUKG01000122.1 GCA_003550445.1 Halobacteroidaceae bacterium | reverse complement strand
TGAATGCAGAAGTGGGGTCGGTGATGTCAAACACGCCGAATTGGGTGTTTGGCACGAAGTCCCACGGTTCACCTACGCCGTCATCGACAGCGAGTCCGAGGAAGCCATTGTAGCTGAGACCGAGGAAGAATCCGTCAGGCGCATCTACGGGATCAGTAAACTCGTAGGTATTCCACTCGTTATCCGTGTTTGGTACGTTTTCAGCCGAATACAGCACGTTGTCCCTGTCTGGCATGCCGTTTTCATCGAGGCCGAGTACCCATACCTTGACGGTGGAGTGAGGTCCACCTTCTTCGGTGAGCTGCCAGGTCATCTCCTGGAGTACGGCTTCATAGTGGTGGGCTGCGCCCATCACGCTGTTCCAGTCGCCCTGGAAGCCAAGCTGTGCGTCAACCACGCCGTCGTCATAGCGGAACTCGTACTCGTCGCCATAATCGTTCCAGTGGAACAAGGCGTCGCCAGGATCGTAGCCTTCGGTGATCACTTCAAGGTTGAATGGCTCGACAATCACGTCCATCATATGGATCTCGATGTCTTTGTCTTCGCCATCCACCGTAAAGGTGACCTCTTCAGCTTCGTATCCGGTAGCCATGATGTCGGCATCGTAAGTACCGTCAAAGAGTTGGATGCTGGCCATGCCGTCGCCATCCGTGGTGAGGGATTCTCCGTTCACGTGGATGGTCGCACCGGAAATCGGTGCTTCGTCGGCGCTGTCTTCCTTCACGTGGAAGGTCACTTCAAACATATCCATGGCTTCGCCAATCCATATGTCGTCGACGTACCACTGGTTGATGTTAAAGCTGTTGCCGTCATATACAAAGGCAACATAGAACTCTTCACCACCTACATTATCCAACATAATGAGCTCATCAGTTGGCGGCACATCGCGTCCACCAATGGCATCCCTGTCGTCAGCAGTGCGCATCGATTGCTTCATCTCAAGCACCCACTGATCGGTCCAGGTTTCCCCATCAAGTGAAGTCTGGATCTTCAGGTCATAATCGCCACTGTAGTCATTGACGCTATGCTTGAACATCATCATCACGTCGTCCACATCCGCAGCATTCAGTTTAGGCGTTACCGCCCTGAATACATCAGTGCTTGAGGGGCTCCAGTTGAATCGAAGCTCAGGCGCTTCGCCACCAGCATTGTCGGAATCATTCACGGCCCAGTTTTCGTGGGTAGTCATCCAATGCTCAGGCATATCGCCCTCCGGAATATCGGTGAAGTCCTCTTCAAACGGCAGGTCAGCGATAAACGGATCATCAATTTCGACGTCAAAGTCGATAGTGATGATCGCAGATTCGCCTGTGGTATAGACTGCCTGTACCCCAGCAGTGTGTGTACCTTCCGGAAGATCAGTAAACAGGAATTCTGTTTCAGTAATCTCAGAAGCCACCTCATCGTCGTTCAGGAATACGTTGAATCCTGTAAATACCCTGCTGCCGGTCTCCGGGTTAACAGGATAGGCAAAGGCAGAACCATCCCTGGCAATCTGGTAAGGTTCATCGTCAGCATTTGACCTGTCGTTACCTGCTTTGCTTACGGCGGTAAAGTTATTCAGGGCCATTTGCTGTCTGCTGCCTTCCGGTCCAACAGACACATTGTCGATGAACCAGACATACCATAGACCATCATTGGTCGGTCCGTCCACGGCGTGGAACGCAATATGCACATCTTCTCCGGAATAAGCATCCAGGTCGAGGGTAAATGCAGAATCGTAATAATTCCACTCGCCAGACTCATCGGAGGCATTCCAGAGTTCTGTCCAGTTGTCGCCACCGTCGGTGGAAATCTTGACGTAATAATTGTCGTTATTGACTGAACCAAGGAATACTACCGACCAGAACTCCAGCTCATAGTCATCGCCAATGGCGATCTCTGGGGAGATCAGCCACTCATCCTGGTTGCCAAAGTCCCACCAGAGTCCTGCGTGATAATCGCCGAACGGACTGTAGTCGTCAGAGACGTGGTCATTGACATTCCAGGTAGATGGAATTGGTCCACCCGTACCAGTATTGGTAATGATCTGTGTCCAGCCATCGGGCATATCGCCACCTTCGAAATCTTCGAAGAATGTGGCTTCGCCGTTGTCGTCGCCATTATCGTCCTCCGTATTCCAGGTAAACAAGGCCTCTCCTTCATCCAGACCGTCAGTAGTTACGTGCAGGTTAAAGGGCTCTTCAATGACATCGATCATATGGACATTGACAGTCAGGTCTTCATCCACCACGTCGAACATCACATCCGTATCCTCGTAGCCTTCAGCAATCACATCTGCCGTATATTCACCAGGCATTAGCATTGCCGTGGCCATGCCGTCGGCATCGGTCGTCAGCATCAGGTCGTCACCGATCGTGATGGTGGCGTTTTCGATGGGGTCTTCATCGGCGCTGTCTTCGAGCACGTAGAAGGTCACCTCATACTCAGATGGTGCGTAGTCCACACCAATGTTGTCGATGAGCCAGTACCAGCCCCACGCACCGTTGTCGTTGTATTCGAAACGGAGGT
>PUKG01000081.1 GCA_003550445.1 Halobacteroidaceae bacterium | reverse complement strand
GAAGAACTCACCGGATTCAGGGTTAAAGAATTGGGATTGCTTTTTACTGAAGTCCCAACTTACTATTCCTGGGTTAAATCTGGAGGTGAGGGCAAGTGATCAGGCAAAAAAAACTTCCCCCCGTAATAAAATGGGCGGGAGGAAAAGGCGGGGAATTATCCTATCTCCTTCCGCTTTTCCCCGGGAATTTTAACAGGTATTTTGAACCTTTTGTAGGTGGGGGCGCTGTTTATTTGTCCATTGACAGTCCCAAAATGTTTGCAAATGACCTATCTCCGGAGTTGATGGGTTTTTATGTCCAATTAAGGGATAACCCCAGCCCCCTTCTGGTTTGTCTTGAAGAAATCTGGGAAAACTGGCTTAAAATAAATAAATTAATTGATTCAGATAGTTTTCGGGAAAAAGAAGTAATTTTTTCTGGCCCGGGGTCTTTCAGCCGGGAAGGGGCAACGGGATTAATAATGGAAGAATTTGCTCCTCTTATTAAGGAAGTGTTCCTGTTTGAAAAATATTTTTCCAGCGACCTTTTATATCCCCGGGATCAGTTAAAAAAAGCTGCCATGGAAGGCGTTTTTCGTAAACTTAAAAGGTTAGAGAGGCTGGCTTTGGAAAAAGGTCCAATCCCCCGGAAGGATTTTTTTGAAAATATTGAAAGTGCTTTGAAGGGCGCTTTCTATACCCACCTGCGTTACCTTTACAATAATTTTGATTTATTCTGGAAAGAAAATTTTATCCGCCTTGCCCTCTTTTATTTTCTGCGGGAATTTTGCTTTTCTTCGATGTTCAGGTATAATAAAAGAGGAGACTTTAATGTGCCCTACGGAGGAATAAGCTATAACCGCAAGGATTTCCTTAAAAAAAAGGCTTATCTGGGGTCCCCGGAATTAAATTCTCACCTTAAAAAAACCAAATTTTATTGTATGGATTTTGCCGAGTTCTTTGCTGAGGTTTCCCCGGAAAAGGATGATTTTGTTTTCCTGGATCCCCCATATGACTCGGATTTTTCAACTTACGCGGGAAATTCCTTTGGTAAAGAAGATCAAAAACGCCTGGCAAAAATTTTAGATAATTTGCCGGCAAAATTTTTACTTGTAATCAAAAACAGCCAGTTTATCCGGGATTTGTATCTTGACAACGGGTTTTGGGTGACTTCTTTCTCAAAAAAATACCTGGTCAGTTTTAGAAACCGGAATGATAGAAAAACCGAACACCTGATAATTACAAACTACAACCCTGATTTTGGGGAAAAAATACCCAACTCCAACGAAGTCAATATTGACCTGGTTTAAATGGAGGTGAGCTCCTTGCGATGGCTGATCTTTTTTCTTCTAATCTCTATGGTTCCTGTTTTAACGGCAGCTTCAGTTGTGGAAGAAAAAGAGTTTTACCTGGAGGAAGAGGCCCAAGAAAAGTTAGTTATCGAAGGCCATCAAAAAGGTGAAATAAAAGTAGTTGGGAAAGACATTGACCTTATTATTGTGTCGGGATATCTCCAGGTATATGGTGAGAATCAGGCCGAGATCAGACAATTCTACGAGGGGGTTTCAATTGAGACTCTCCGGGAAGGAGATAAAATTATTCTGGAAATTTCCAGGCCCGATCTAATCTCTCCGGGGATGGACCACGAAATTTTTCTGGAGATCCAGGTTCCAAAAGAGATCAGCCTGGATATTAAAACGGGCTCAGGGAAAATAGTAATAAGGGATTTATCCGGGGAGATTTTCCTTGAGGGATCAGGTGCTTTTCTGGATTTAAGGGGAGGAACCGGAAATATCCAGGCAAGGGGATTACTTGGCGGACATATTGAAGATTTTGCGGGAGGGGAAATTAGCCTTAGCTCTCAAGAGGAAGTAAAGCTTGTAAATGTGGAAGGTGAGATACAGCAGGAGAAGGTTTCTGATCAGTAAAAAGATAGGCAAAAAG
Organism: Halobacteroidaceae bacterium; assembly: GCA_003550445.1. Classification (GTDB taxonomy): domain Bacteria; phylum Bacillota; class Halanaerobiia; order B1SED10-174; family B1SED10-174; genus T1SED10-26. Next base: position 591 of record PUKG01000081.1, on the reverse strand, counting down.
GAAGGGTTATATGAATGAAGTTCTGGCAGTTGCAATTATATTGCTTGCCGGTGTTGGCGGGGGGAAAATTGCCCGGAGGTATTTTAAGCTTCCTGCGGTGACGGGATATATTTTTGCCGGCATGCTACTCGGCCCCTCGGTTTTTAATATTATTGATGCCGAGGTTCAGGAGGTTTTACAACCCGTAAATGATATGGCCATAGGGGTTCTTGCTGTAGCAATTGGTGGAGAGCTTCGTTTTGCTTACCTGAGGACAATGTGGGGCAACCTCTGCCGGGTTTTCTTTACAGAATCAGCAATCACCTTTGCTGTTGTTTCGATTGTAACGGGTTTAATTTCTGGGTCTGTGGTAATAGCATTGATATTGGGGACTCTTTCCCTGGCCAGCGCCCCTAACACCACCATGGCAATTTTCCGGGAATACAGATTAAAAGGAGATTTTCCCCGGACGGTCCTTTCCATAGTTGCCCTGGATAATTTAATTTGCTTGATTTTGTTTGGAGTTTTGCTGGGATCAATCAGCCTGATTTTGTATGAGGATAATAATGGTACCGCCATTTGGGTCCAGGTCCTTGGCAATATTGGGCTTTC
>PUKG01000009.1 GCA_003550445.1 Halobacteroidaceae bacterium | reverse complement strand
GGTTTGGCGGTTTGCCCATAATTATTGCCGGGGTAACAATGGGTCCACTGGCCGGAGGTGCAGTAGGAGCTATTGGGGATGTGGTTGGGTATTTTATGAATCCCCAGGGAGCCTATATGCCACACTTTACCTTTACCGCCGCTCTAACAGGTATTATCCCCGGGTGGATAGTTTTTCACCTTTTAGGCGGAAAAAAAATGATCTGGGGACTTCTTCTGGCAATTGGATTAGGGCAGTTAACCACTAATGTTATTCTGGTTCCGGTGTTTTTACAAATGTTGTTTGGGATTCCGATCCAGGCCACAATGGTCCCAAACTTTTTCAGCCAGCTTTTTAGTGTTCCGGTTTATGCTTACCTGATCCGGATCCTTTACAACTATAAAGCATTTAGAGCCTTGGAAAGCTCACCGGGACGAAGTCGATAACAACCTTTTTTAGGGGGGTTCACCACTGGATTACAAAATAACCGTTCAATCCAAAGGAAAAATTACCGAAATTAGAGCTGAAAAGGGAAACAACCTGATGAATCTCCTGGTTGAAAATGGATTTGATATAAATCCTTTTTGTGGAGGCAGGGGAGTTTGCGGAAAATGTCGGGTAAAAATTGGCGGCAAACTCCCCGGGCCTTCCCGTTCTGATTCCAAAATTCTTAGCCCGAAGGAATTAGAAGACGGATATCGGCTATCCTGTCAGCGTGCAATTGAAGAAGATCTAGAAGTTATCCTGGATGAAGATGGGGAGATTACCGGTTTAGCCTCGGGATTAAAAACTGATACAAAACTTTTTCCCAGGTTTAAAAAAGAATGCATCCATCTGGAAAAGCCGGTTCTTAATGACCCCAGGGATTTTGTCCGGAGGGTTCATGATGAATTGGGAACCAAAAATATTTCTTTTCAAGCCCTTAGGGAACTTGATCTTGTAAATAAAAAGAAGCCTTTCACTGTAATTTCTAAAGCTGGTGAAATTGTTGGGATTGAGGTAGGAGACACGAAAGAAGGGTTTTTTGGACTTGCTGTGGATATCGGAACCACTGTCGTTGTCATTTACCTTTTGAACTTAAAAACCGGGGAAGAAATTGATGTAAAGACCATTTATAATCCTCAAAGACGGTTTGGGGCAGATGTTATTTCCCGGGTAAATCACAGTATCCAAAATAAAGATGGGAAAAATGAGCTTCAAAAGCTTTTATTAGATGGTTTGAATTCTTCAATTACGGATCTTTGTTCAAAGAATGGAATTGATAAGGATTATATTTTTTCTGTTGTAATAGTTGGCAATACCATCATGCTGCATACTTTAACTGGAATAAATGCGGATTCTGTTGCCCGGATTCCATATATTCCGGTTTTTTCTGATTTCTTAAAGTTAAAACCAGCCGAACTAGATCTAGAAATCAATCCCCAGGGGGAGGTTCAACTTCTGCCCTCTATTTCGGGTTATATCGGGGCTGACTTAGTAGCCGATATGCTGGCAGTGGATTTTCATTCTCTTAAAGGTGCTCCTAATATGTTAATTGATATTGGGACCAACGGGGAGATTGTCCTGGGAAACAAAAAGGGGATTGTAGCCTGTTCAACTGCTGCAGGGCCGGCTTTTGAAGGAGCAAATATTGCCTTTGGTATGGCCGGGACAGGGGGAGCGGTTTCTGAGTTTAGTATTGAAGATGGAGGGAATGCTCAGTATAAAACTATTGAAAACAAGCCTCCCCGCGGGATTTGTGGCTCTGGCCTATTGGATATAGTTGCGGAATTATGTCGATTGAACTTTATTAAACCCACTGGAGCTTTTTACCCTCCCGAAGAAATGTCCGATTGGCAAAAAAGCTTTATGACAGAAAAAAATGGAGCCCCGGCTTTTAGGGTTGTTGGGCGAGAAGAGAGCGATAATGATAGGGAAATTGTTTTAGCTCAGAAAGATATTAGAGAAGTTCAACTGGCAAAAGGGGCTATTGCAGCGGGTATAAATATTTTATTGGAAGAAGCTGGATTGAACTTTGCTGACATTGGAACGGTTTTCCTTGCCGGTGGATTTGGAAATTACCTTAACCCAAAAAGCGCTGCTGCAATAAAAATGATCCCTTCAGAGCTTGAAGAAAAGGTTCTGAGGATAGGAAACGCCGCTGGAGAAGGAGCAAAACTGTCACTTTTAAATCAAGAATTTGAAAAGCAAGCCAATAAAATAAAAGAAATAACCCGTTATGTGGAACTATCAGTTAAGCCAGAATTCCAGGAAAGATTTGTATCAGCAATGGAGTTTTAGATAACTGTTCCCCGCTGAACTCTTGACAATTATACTTAATTATGCCAAACTATATGAAGAGTAAGGTGCCCTTGTAGCTCAGTGGATAGAGCACTGGACTCCGGATCCAGGTGCGCAGGTTCGATTCCTGCCAAGGGTACCAAAAATAAAAATGCAGGGCCCTTTTAAAGGGGCCTTTTTTTGTAAAGGGGGTCAATCAATTGGAAACCATTTATCTGGATTCCGCGGCAACCACCCCTGTTAAACCTGAGGTTGC
>PUKG01000004.1 GCA_003550445.1 Halobacteroidaceae bacterium | reverse complement strand
TTAATAATTTATTGTGAAAGGAAGAAAAAAGAAAATGAAAAGGGTTGCTTTTTTGGTGCTGTTAACTATTATGGTTAACATCCTTTTTCCCGGGCTGACATACGGAGAAAATGGAGAAAGCGCCTCCACCACTAACCCACATGATTCTCCTTCAATTATTTCAGTTTCACCTCTCCCCCCGGAGATTAACCTTATCGGGGAAGATAATTTTCCAAATGAACAAGGCTTTGATGGTACAACAATCGCAAACCTCCGCTTTTTTATGAGAAACACTGTGTACTATGTCGGTGAACAATCTAACTTGATGGATACAGCTCCTATTATTAGGGAAAACAGAATTTTCCTTCCTATTCGGTTCCTGGCAAAAGCCCTGGGTGCAGAGGTCGGATGGGACCCAACCGAAAGAAAAACAACCATCACCAGAAATAACGACGTAATTGAGATGTGGATTGATAATCCTAATGGCCGGGTAAACGGCGAGTTCCAGACTATAGATCCTCAAAACCCCAAAGTTAAACCTTTTATAATACCCCCGGGAAGAACTGTCCTGCCCTTGAGGTTTATTTTTGAAAATCTTGGCTTTGGAGTAGATTGGAATCAGGATAAACAAGAGGTAACAGTGCTTTACCCCGAAATCCAGGTTTCCCCGGAACATGTCAGCCAACTTTTGTCCTATATCAAAGAGTACGATGAAAAAACAAAAACCCTGATTTATGATGAAATTGAGTGGGTATGCCATACTAATACCAGTAGAGTTTTGGAGTTGGGGTTAGATATTAACCAGGACTTCCCAAACGGTTTTTACATTTACAATGAAAGCGAAGATTTTATAAGCATTAAAGTTTCCCCCCAGGTTAAAGTTTTCCTTGTGAATTGGGAGGATTTAGAAAAACCTTTATTAACCGATATGGAAGGATTTCTAAAACGCACCGAAGAATATGAAGCTCCTTACCGTTTGTCGATTAAAGATGGCATTATTATCGAAATAGTTGAGCAATATATACCATAGGCTCTAAATTCTCAATATTCTAATACCCGAAAAAAGATCTAACTTAAGCCATTTTTCTTAGGGAATATGATAAACCATCGGGTCCATTCCTTTTGGAGTGGCTTAGCTCTTTACCATTATGGAGAACCCGATGGCTTTTTAAATTGCAAATTTAAATTGCACCATCCCTAAATTTCCAAAAAATGGTTTTTTGGACTTGACTGGACACAAGTTTATTTGCATTCTCTTGGTAAGAAATTCTTGCCCGAGGTGATTTAATGAAAGATAACCCTGATCTTCACAAATTAACCACAAAAGGGCAGATTACTCTGCCTAAAAAGCTCCGGGGAAAATTGAAGATAAAGCCGGGGGATTTTCTTTCCATTTTCCAGGTGGGTGAGAACATTGTCCTTACAAAAAAAGCCCCCTCACAAAGCCCTCGGTTTCGAGGAAGGACTTTAGACAAACAAAATTTTCTGGATGAAAACTCCTTTAAGGAGAAACAATTAACAGCCTCTTTAAATAAACTATATGACCAGGCAATCCTCCTAGAAGAAAGGGATAGAGTCCTCTTAATTAAATTTCTCCTCGACAGTCTTGTTAAAACGAGAGAACAACCTTCTGACCTAAAATCTTTAAAAGGGATCGGCAAAGGCCTTTGGAGAACAAAAGAAGACATTGAAAAACAAATTGAAGATGAGAGATCTTCATGGGAAAAGTAACTTTCCCATTGACCAGCGCGCCGAGTGATTCGTCAACCATATATTTAGTGAAATTTCTTTTTGAAATTTCCAACTATTCTTCAACTTTAATTTCTTCAGTCCTAATTCCCAGTGTTTCTGCAATCGTTTTTATTTCTGGACTTATTATTGAAGAAACCAAAACAGCTTCTACCTCTCGATTATCCATAGCAATCTTAAAAAGGGCTTTTTTCGAAGCCCTATATTTCCCTACCTGAAAAAGACCTACTAAGCATTCATCCCATTGTCCCCTTTTCACTTCTACCAAAAAAACTTTGTCCCCTGTTTCTATCAAAACATCCACTCTGTCTTTGGGAAATAAAATGTGTTCTTCTTCTTTATTTAATACTTCTTTTGCCCCAATTATTTCAGGGTTTTCGAAAATTATTTTCTTTATTTTTTTATGTTCTTCAGATTCACCTTTGCTTTCATAACTACTAGAAAGCAAATCACTAATTTCCCTAAATAGGTTACTTGAAGTGCCTTTTGTTTTACCTTTAGAAGGAAAGTCTCCTTCCGAAAACCCTTCTTTTTTTCTTTCCCTATAAAAGGGTGGATTTTTCAACATATTTAACATTTTATTTAACCTGACCCTTTCCTCATTTCCCTTAATAACTTTTGAAGTATCAAATTCAGTTGTTTTTTCTACATCATCTGCCATTATTTCCTTTTCCTTTTTTTCATTTCCCCATTTATCTTCAGAACCCCCTGGGGATTTTGTTCTCTCAACAACTTCACTACTTTTTTCACTTTTTTTATTTTCAGCTTTTTGGGTTTCAATTTTTTCTTCCTTCTTT
>PUKG01000253.1 GCA_003550445.1 Halobacteroidaceae bacterium | reverse complement strand
TGATTGATATTGCTGCTTACGGTGCTCATCCAGATGACCTGGAATTAGCAATTGGAGGAACTATAGCCGCACATGTTGCCAGGGGATGGAAGGTTGTAGGAATTGATCTGACCCGAGGAGAGAAGGGAAGCAATGGAACCCCAGAAATCAGGGCCAAGGAAGCCGCCGAAGCGGCTGAAGTTCTTGGTCTTTCCCAGAGTTTAAATCTTGGACTGCCAGATCTTGGAGTGAAGGTTGACGAGGATCAACTCTCTGTGGTAGTTGAATCAATTCGCCAGCTTAAGCCCCGAATGATTTTAGCCCCGTACTGGTTTTCCCATCACCCGGACCATGAAAATGCAGGATATTTGTTGAGGAAAGCATTTTTTGTTTCGGGGCTGAAAAATTTCCAGACAAAAAGCCCTCCGTTTCGCGCAGATAATATATTTTATTTTGCCCTGCCCCAGCATATTGACCCAACACTTATCGTAGATATTTCGGATTATTTCCAAATTAAAAAAGAGGCTATTGGTAAATATGAATCCCAATTTAGCAGGGAAGGTGAGGTATTTCCTACCAATATTAACGCCCCGGGTTTCTGGCAGAGAATTGAAAGCGGAAACCTTTACTGGGGAAGGCAGGCGGGAACAACTTATGGGGAACCGTTTTATTCTCCCCGGGCTCCTTTAACCCAGGATTTGTTTTTTGGAAGCAGGGATAAAAAGTGATGAAAATAGGAATTGTTTGTTTTCCGTCCTACGGGGGAAGTGGAGTACTGGCTACTGAACTGGGGTGGCACCTGGCTCACCTTGGGAATCAGGTCCACTTTATCAGTTATGATCACCCTTTCCGATTAAAATTCCATGAAAACATTTTTTACCACCCCGTTAATACCCCCCATTATGATCTGTTTCCCTTTCCCCCTTATTACCTTGCCCTGGTCAACAAAATAGTCCAGGTGGCTGAGGAAGAGGGTTTGGACCTGGTTCATGCCCATTACGCTGTTCCCCATGCCCTTGCCGCCCAGCAGGCCCTGGAAATTGTTAACCGAAAGGTAGGGCTTGTAACCACCCTGCATGGAACGGATATCACCCTTGTGGGAAACAATGAATCCTTTTTTCGGACTACCCAACATGCAATCAAAAACAGCCCGGGGCTGACTGCTGTCTCAAAAGACCTGGCTAAATTGACCCGTGAGGTTTTTAATATTCAGCGCCCGGTTCGATGTATTTATAATTTTGTTGATGTTAATGAGTACAAGAGGATGAATCCTGAAAGTATTCCCTGCAGGCTTAGGTACAGGTCAAAAGAAGAAAAGCTAATTATCCATATTTCCAATTTTCGGGCAGTCAAAAGAGTAGAGGACTTGATAGAGGTTTTTTATGGTGTCCAAAAAAATATTCCCGCCCGACTGCTTTTAATTGGAGATGGACCAACAAGAGATGCGGTTTCTGCGCGGATTCGAGAAAAAAATCTCCAAAGAAAGGTTGTTTTTCTCGGGGCTCAGGATAATGTAATTCCCCTTCTTTCAATTGCCGACTTACTGGTTTTGCCTTCAGAGAAAGAAGCCTTTGGTCTTGTAAATATTGAGGCAATGGCCTGCGAGGTTCCCGTTTTGGCTACTGAAGCCGGGGGTATCCCGGAGGTAATTGTTCATGGAGAAACAGGGTTTTTGGCCCCTGTAGGGGACATTGAGAAAATGACGGAACTTGCCCTGGAAATTTTAAAAAATCCCGACCTTCAGAAAAAAATGGGTTTAGAAGGAAGGAAAAGAGTAATAGAGAACTTTTCCAGCGATAGAATAGTCCCCCTGTACCTGGATTATTACCGGGAGGTTTTGAGTGGGAAAAGCTGAGAAACAAAGACGAACTCTGATTATAAGTATGGCCTGGCCGGTTATGCTGGAAATGGCATCCCTTACTGTTACCCAGGTTGTTGACATGATGATGGTGGGAAGACTTGGCCCGGCAGCAATTGCTGCAGTAGGATTGAGTAATATTCCCATCCAGTATTCAATCCAGTTATTTAATGCCCTTAGTGTGGGAACAACTGCTCTGGTCTCAAGGGCAGTTGGGGGAGAAAAACTCCAGGAAGGGCGGGAAATACTCCAGCAGTCAATAATCCTTAGCTCCTGTGCGGCAATATTTATGGGGCTGGTTTTCCTTAATTGGGCGCCTTCTGTGCTTGGTTTTTTTGGTCCGGAATTAGATGTTTTGGACCTGGGGTCAAGGTACATGCGGTTAATGATCCCCGGCTTTATTGCCATGTTTATTTCTCTTGTAATAGCTGCAGGCTTAAGGGGTGGCGGCGATACCAGGACTCCGATGAAAATCAACCTGGTTGTAAATCTGCTGAATGTAGTTGGTAACTATCTTTTGATATTCGGCCCCGGACCCTTTCCCGCCATGGGGGTTTCCGGTGCGGGCCTGGCAACCTCTCTTGCAAGGACTATTGGAGCGGGAACACTTATCTTTTTAATTATTTATAAACACCCCAATCTCCGGTTAAAGGGTCTGGGAATGAAGGTTCGTTTTGACCTGATCAAGAGGA
>PUKG01000200.1 GCA_003550445.1 Halobacteroidaceae bacterium | reverse complement strand
TCTACTTCAGACCAGATGAAAGGAATTGAACAACCCCCGCTTACTAAAGGAATGGGGAGGGCTGAACATACTGTTTATCTTCCTGACCCGGAAAATCTGGAAACCAATAAAGTTGATTTATTAAAGGCCATTGAAGGGAGAAAAAGTGTCCGAAAATATTCTGATGACCCTCTAACCCTTAATGAATTAACCTTTCTACTCTGGTCAACTCAGGGTTTAATTCGGGAAATGGGGAAAGCCACTTTGCGGACTGTTCCTTCAGCGGGTGCACGGCATGCCCTGGAAACCTATCTCCTGGTAAACGGGGTTGATCCCCTGGCCCCCGGCCTTTATCGTTATCAACCTATCGAACATCTCTTGATCCAGGAAAAAAAGGATGAAAGCCTGGCTTCACAAATAACCGCTGCCTGCCTGGGGCAAAAAATGGTTTCGGAAAGTGCTGTTACCTTTATCTGGACGGCAGTTCCATACAGGATGAACTGGCGCTATGGAGAAAGGGGTTACCGCTACCTGCACCTTGATGCCGGCCATGTCTGCCAGAACCTTTACCTTGCTGCGGAGGCCGTAGACTGCGGGGTTTGTGCAATTGGTGCTTATGATGATGATGAAGTTAATAAGCTTGTGGGTGTTGATGGGATTGAAGAATTTGTAATTTACATGGCCACGGTTGGAAAAAAAGTTAAGTGAGGAGAGGGAAATGGGAAAAATTTTTATGGTTTTGATTCTTTTCCTGTCACTTACTATGCCCGTTGGGGCGGGACAGGGGATCCTTTTTTTAAACAATGATGAACTCAAGCAGGGAGAAATTTTGGTTATCCGGGTGGAAACCACGGAGTTTGCTCCCTCCGGGACCTTTCGTGGGGAAAAGTTGAATTTTATCCCCTGGGATATGGGGTGGGTTGCTTTTTTTGGAATTTCCTACTGGACCCAGCCGGGGAAATATCAATTGATAATAAACCTGGGGGATAGAGAAATCAACCGGGAGATTAAAGTTTTGGATGGGAATTTTCCTGAAAGCCGGATTACAGTTTCTGAAGAACAGGAACGAATTATTCGCCCAACTGAAGAAGATGAAGAGATAATTGAACGGAGAGCAAGAGACCAGGCGGCAGTTCAAAAAGCTTATTCCAATCCTATAACTCTTCCTCTCTGGGATGAAGAATTTATCCTCCCCACAACGGGCAGGAGAACCACCGGTTTTGGCCATACCCGTTATGTAAATAATGAATTGAATAACCGCCACTCCGGAATCGATATAGCTAATGTTGAGGGGACCCCAATAAAAAGTGTAAACCGGGGAGAGGTTAAACTTGCTGAGGATTTACTGGTTACAGGAAAGACCATTATTATTGACCATGGGGGTAGGATTTTCTCCAGTTATAGCCACCTGAGTAAAATTGAGGTCCAGGTAGGGGATAGAGTAGAAAGAGGAGAAAAAATTGGGGAAATGGGAAGCACTGGTTTTTCAACGGGCCCCCACCTGCACTGGGTAATCAGGACTCCTGAAGCTTTTTTAGATCCGGATCAATTCGTGGGGAATGATATTTTTTCCCTGTTAAATCTTCCTGAAAACTAGGAAAAACAAAAAGTAAGGGAAAAAAGCAGGAAAAATCCCGGTCGCAGGGAACTAGTGAACAATGTGAAAATTAACTCTTTCCTGTAAGCCTTTCTAAACAGGGAAGGGTAAATTTTTGTGGAAAGGGGAGAGGAGGCAAAAACCCGTTTAATTTAATAGGGATTGCCGAAATTTAATGGCCCTGGGATGGATAATACTATTTCTATTAGTCGGAGTTGCAATGGGTTTATTAAAAGTTATTCCCCGAAACTGGCGTCCTCTGATCACAGTAAGTATAAACCTGGCCCTTGCCTTATTGTTGGGGGGAATGGGGGCTCAAATTGGAAGCAACAGGGAGTTGTGGGGGCAGCTGGATAGAATTGGCCTGGAAGCATTTGTCCTTGCTGTGGGAAGTATTGTTGGAAGCTTGTTGCTTTTACAATTAATAGCTCCTCGACGTAGATGGAGGGAATCTACTCCCCCGGAATTTAAAATTGGGGATGGGCGAGGCCGGGGATTTCTGATGATTTTTGTTATTTTTTCCCTTGCGGTTGGTGTTCTGGCCGGAATCTTTATTCCCGGAACATGGGTGAACTATCTTGATCAGGTTATAGTTTATGCCCTGGCTCTATTGCTCTGGGGGATCGGTTTGGACCTTGGTTTTAATCCCCATATTTTTAAAAGCCTTGGAAAACTTGGCTGGAGGGTTTTAATTCTGCCTGTTTTAATTGCAATTGGGAGTATTATTGGGTCGGCAATGGTAGGGATACTCCTGGGGGTTGCTGGAAACGAAGCTGCAGCAGTAGGGGCAGGGTTTGGCTGGTACAGCCTTTCGGGAGTAATGCTTACAAGCTTACACAGTGTTGAGCTGGGAACACTTGCTTTTTTAACAAATGTTTTTCGAGAGGTCCTGGCAATTTTATCCCTTCCCCTTGTTGCAAGATACCTCGGTTCAGTCGCGGCAATTGCCCCTGGAGGAG
>PUKG01000127.1 GCA_003550445.1 Halobacteroidaceae bacterium | reverse complement strand
TCACCAGCCCATAAACAAAACCCGAACAACCTGCTTCTAAATCAAAAGCCGCTGCTTTTGAAGCCCCCAACCTGTCCTGTAAAAGACAGGCAGTTGCAGGAAATACCATGTCCGGGGTTACTGTTGCAACTATTATTAAATCCAGGTCTTCGGGAAGAACTCCAGCATCCTTAAGGGCCTTTTCCCCCGCCTCAATACAAAGATCCAGGGTAGATTCATTTTCCCCGGCTATCCTTCTTTCAAGTATACCGGTCCTGGATTTTATCCATTCATCGGTAGTATCAATAATCTTTTCAAGATCTTTATTGGTAAGCACTTTATCTGGGATGGAAATACCCAAACCGCTAATTCCTGTGTGTAACATTTTTCCATCTCCTTTTTTCGGGCATCGCCGGAACATTGACTAATTATACAAATGGTAAATTTTAATGTCAACAAGGCCTACAACGGCAAAAAACAAAGAAACCGGATAAAAAACTGATAAAACCTTTACTAAATCCCCCAAAAGGCCTCCAGTTCCCCTTAGAGACCTTAAAAAGCCAAAAACGGGATCCTCCCCTTTGAAAAAGTTAGATAAAACCCCTGTTAATCAGGCTTTTCCTGCGAAAAAGAAGGAAAAATTAAAGCTAATTGTAATTTTTTCCCTTTTTATGTGGTATTTATCTGGTGTAGTATAATGGTTATTAAAAAAACCCTTTTAAAAAGGCAAAGTTTCGTAACTTGTAGTATAAAAAAATGGACTAAATTTATTTTTTCTGATAAAATAAAAATATGTTTATTAAAGTGACTAAATCAGGAAAAAACGAATATGCGCAGGTTGTTCGCTCATTCCGTGAAAACGGTAAGATCAAGCATGAAACACTCCTTAACCTGGGGCGAAAGGATAAAATTGAAGAGGATCCAGGTATGCAACGTATGGCTTTAAAATTAATAGAACTGGCGCGGGTAAAGGAGGTAATTGATATAAAGCGCGCCAAAAACGGACAAATTGTTAAATGGGGAGATATTGTCTACCAGAAACTCTGGGATGAAACCAACATAGAAGGCGCCCTGGAAAAGTGCCCTGAGGCAAAAGGTACCTGGTTCGACTTTAAAAAAACCTGTCTTTATTTAATTACCAGGTATCTCCTTGCTGCACAGGAGGAAAGTTATTATTTTACAGCAAATATTTCTGCAAACCAATTTTACCGGACCCTGGATATTTTGGGCAAAAACCAGGAAAAAATTGAAACCTTTCTTTTTCCTGATAGAAAAAAGCTAATAAATCCCATTCTTTGTTTGCTAATCCCTGTTACCTTCAAAAATACCTCTGTAGAATCACTGGATCAACTTGATTACGATTATTACCTAAAACGGGTTGAAGTAATGTCAATGGTAATAATTGATTTCAGTGGGCGAATTCTTTCCCAGGAGATTTTTTCCAACAGGCGTTTTGGCAGGGCAAATCTGGTCCAGGCAATAACCAGAACCCGCAACAAATTTAACATTTCCTCCCCAATAATTGTAACCGACCAGGTTTATGAAACAAGTCTACTCCAGGATTTTCAATATATTAGCTCTGCACCTGTAGAACCACCACCAGAAGAAGTAACTGGGATTCACTATGGGATTAAAACAAATATTAAAACCCTCCGCCCCGAAGGGATTTTAAAAAGCTACCACTTCCTGGAGTATTTCCTGGAAACATTTCAACCAGGCAAAACCCACCCTTCCTTACAATGGACTGAAAGAAGGATAAAAGGTCATTTTATTATTTGTTTTCTTGCTGCAATCTTAGGGAATCGATTGGAAAACAAACTGGCTCGTGCTGAAAAAAAAGCCTCACCAGAAAAAATTCGGGAGGCTTTGAATTCATTACAGTTTGTCCGTTTCCAGGCCGGAGAAGCTTCTTACCTATTGCCCATTTCCAGCCAGAATTTAAGCCCAGAAATTTTGAGGTTTCTGGGGATCTCTCCTCCCCAGGGAATTGTTTCTGAAGAAGATTTCATCCTTTAAATTACCAGGCCCGGGGCCAGTTGGAGTATGGTTCCCAGGCTCTAACCGTTTCCCGAACGGCAATCAGATCCTGTTTTCCAGAATCCGCCATTAACAGGGGAAACCCAATAAAATTCATTGCAAGAACCACTGCGAGAAGCAAAAAAAGGATTATTTTGCTAACCCTGCTTCCCATTTACAATCACCACCTCTGGTTCAGGAGTAAAACCGAATTTTTCGTTTACTTTATCCTGGATCAATTGGATTAGATATATTACATCAGAAGCTTTTGCCCCGTTAAAATTAATAATAAAATTTCCGTGATAGGGGGATATTTTTGCTCCTCCCCTGGCTAAACCTTTTAAACCAAGTTTATCCACTAGAATTCCCGTAGGAACCCCATATTCATAATTGTTTTTAAACACCGAACCACAGGAAGGAAAATCAAAATGCTTTTTCCCGTCTCTATCTGCAGCAATCTGCTGCAGTTTTTCTTTTTGTTCTGTTTCCAGGTGGACCCTTTTAAAAACCTCTTTCCCAAAATACTGAGAAAAAAGACCCAGATCTGCCATGTTAATC
>PUKG01000137.1 GCA_003550445.1 Halobacteroidaceae bacterium | reverse complement strand
TTCCAATAAAGTTAGTCACTTTAAATTCTTCTTTTTTTGCCTCTGAACCAATATATACCTCCTGGAAAAGAAAATCTCGCAAAAGATTGGTTGCCCTGGCAACTTCTTCGCTTTGTTCAATAGCATTCTTATCTTTACTGGTTTCAACCATATCCCTAACCATAGTATCAATCCGCTGGGAATGTTCGTACCCAAGCTTTTCCAGGGAAAATTCAGGTATCTTTTCTTTTGTAATAATCCCCGCCCGCAAAGCATCGTCAATATCATGGTTTATATATGCAATTCGATCCGCAATGCGAACAATCTGTCCTTCCAGGGTTTGGGGGATCTCGGACCCGGTATGGCCGGAAATCCCATCCTTAACCTCCCAGGTCAGGTTCAAACCTCTTTTTTCTCGATTGCGGAATTCAAGCACCTCAACTATCCTCAGGGATTGTTGATTGTGTTTAAACCCTCCCTCAACCAGCTTATCGAGGGCTCCCTCTCCTGCATGCCCAAAAGGAGTATGGCCAAGGTCATGGGCAAGGGAAATGGCTTCTACAAGGTCCTCATTTAAAGATAGAGCCCGGGCTATTGTCCTGCTGATTTGGGAAACCTCCAGGGTATGAGTCAGCCTGGTACGGTAATGGTCATGTTCAGGAGCAATAAAAACCTGGGTTTTGTGCTTAAGGCGGCGAAAAGCCTTGCTGTGTAATATTCGATCCCTATCCCTTTGATAGGGAGTCCTTATTTCACATTCTTCTTCAGGTTGAACCCTGCCCCTGGTTTTTGAACTAAAAGAAGCATATGGAGAAAGCATTATCTGTTCTTTTTTCTGGTATTCCTCCCGGAAACTCATCCTCTACCTCCTTTGAAAGATCAGAAGATATTCATGAACCTTATTAACCCGAAAAACACTGGGATAGCCCAGAGGTTTAAGACTATTATATTCCTGACCCCTATCCCAGATAATGATATCATCCAGGGTGAAATCCAGATTCTGGAGCATTTGGGAATAGTCCATGTGGAGAGGAAAAAAATCTTTTCCCTTGCGGAGATCCATAACCACCAGCACCAGATAACCTCCAATAACAGTGCTTTCAAATATTCCAGAAAAAACCTGCCTCTGTTCCTGGAAAAACAGGGAGTAATCTTCAATATTACTGAAATCTTCTTTTTCCTCGCTGTAAGGCCTGCTTTTTTTTCTATCCGCAGACCTTCGTTGGCTCATAATATCCCAGTAAGGAGGAGAGGTAACAGTAAGGTTGATGGATTCCTTAAGAACCTGTCTTTTTAATTCCCGGGCATCCCCCCGGATCCATTTGATTTCAGTTTTTCCTCTGTTAACAATTAATTCACTTTTTGATTCCCTATAGACCTTCCATCCCTCTGGTTTCTTAAGTCTTTGGACACCCTTTTTCCAGTATTCTTCATTCAATTCAAAACCTATAGCAGAAACCCCTTTTTCCATGGAAGCTACAAGGGTGGTTGCAGTTCCTCCAAAGGGATCAAAAATTAGGGGAGGTGAGGTTTCGGGGTTGATAAAAACCAGGGACTCAATAATTTTCTTAACCAGTTCAACGGGGAAAACAGCAGGATGACCCAGCTTTTTTTCTTCTGGGGATCGAATTGGTCCCCGCCAAACACTTAAAGAATGTTTCAACCACTGTTTTCCATCCAGGTTATTTGCCCTTTTTTTCACCCTGGTCCCTCCCTTTCCTTTAATATTCTTCTCCCAAAAACAAAGCCCTGCTTAAATCGCAGGGCTTTTTGCTTTAACAACGGCCTGGGCTGCCGCCAGGCGGGCAACTGGAACTCGATAAGGGGAACAGCTGACATAGTCAAAACCATTTGCATTGCAAAAAGCAATGGATTCTGGATCCCCTCCATGCTCACCACAAATTCCAATTTTCATTTCAGGTTTTACTTTCCGACTTTCTTCAACCGCAATTTTCATTAAACGGCCAACACCTTTTTGATCAAGAGTAATAAAGGGATTTTCTTCCAGTATTCCATCTTCGAGGTAAGCCGGGAGAAACTTTGCTTCTGCATCATCCCTGGAAAAACCAAAGGCAGTCTGGGTTAGGTCATTTGTCCCAAAGGAGAAAAATTCTGCATCCTGAGCAATTTCGTCTGCTGTCAGGCAGGCCCTTGGTAATTCAATCATTGTTCCAATCTTGAATTTAATTTTCCCTCCGGGATTTATTTTTTCTTTAAGGACTTCCATTAACTCTCCTTTTAAAAATGATAATTCTTTAGCTTCTGCAACCAGAGGGATCATTATTTCCAGGTCGACTTCCTTGCCCTGATCTTCAAGAACCCGGGCTGCGCTGGCCAGGGCTTCTACCTGCATTTTATAAAGGGCAGGAAGCATAATCCCCAGCCTGCATCCCCTTAATCCCATCATAGGGTTAGATTCGTCCATATTTTTTGTTTTCCGGAATAATTCTTTTTTCTTGGCAAGGGTTTCTTGATCCCCTGCTTTTTCTGCGGCAAATATTTCCTGTTGAAGTTCTAACAACTGGGGCAAAAACTCATGGAGAGGGGGGTCAAGAAGTCTGACATTTACTGGTTTCCC
>PUKG01000171.1 GCA_003550445.1 Halobacteroidaceae bacterium | reverse complement strand
ATCATCTTGGGCATTGATGGCATTTTTCCCTTAAGAACAAACCGATAAACAAGGAATGCGACAACCCCGATAGCGATTACAGCTATAATAGTCCAGGGTAAAGTAGGTCTTAAAAGATTGGTCATGCCATAGGCCTGGCCGGGCCAGTCAAGACCATATTTAAGGCCCCCGGTTAAATCAACTGTTGTCCGGACTCCTATTCCCTGACTCATAATTAAAACCCGGTTTTCCATGGGAATAATCCCACCAACAAGTTGAAGGAAAATCAGCTCGTAAATACCCTGGGCAAAGAAGGCAAGAATTAAACCTGCTATCATCTCCTGCCCCTTGGCTTTATTGAAAAGCTTTCCTGTAAGATACCCCAAAAACATGGAAAGGGGAGTAACAAGAACAAAGCAGAGTAAGATCCCCGGGAGGCCAACAATTCCCCAGTGGGTAACAAAAATCAGCAGGGCCTGACCGGCCATGGCACCAAGAACAATAGAAAAGTTCAGTCCCATTCCTGCAACAACAGGAATAATCAGGGAAAGCACGAGAAAAGAGTTCCTGGACATCCTTGCGATAATATCAAACAGGAACAGAAATGGGTTCATTCCAGCGATAATAAAACCAGCAAGAACAAGGACAACAAACATCATTGTAACCATGTTATTGGAAAGAAATCCAAACAAAGCCTTTTTGGGATCCTGCTGAACCCTTTCTTCAGGTAAAGAGCTTTGTGTCAGCATATTACTCTCCTCCCGCCTGGGTCAGCGCGTAAAGAATGACCCCATTCTGGATTATTTTCCGGCTGATCTCACCCATACTGGCCCATTCCGTAGTAAAAGCATTGGCTACGGGAATTGCAACCACCTGAATCCCCAGGAAAAGAGCGGTTCCAACCACAACGTGAGTTATTGTTGCTTTTTTTACCGATGCCCCGCCTATCAGAATTGCCGCAACAGCAACAAAAGGCATGAACATGGGACCCTCGTAAAGCTGAACAAATCCATAGCTCTGAGCATAAACAATAATTCCAATTGCTCCCAGGACTGTTGAGAGGGTCGTCCCGATTATCCTGCTCCGGTTAACATTGATCCCCGCAGCTTCAGAAAACCGGGGATTATCGCCTGCCGCGTGCATTGCAACTCCAGTTTTACTGCGCATAAAAAGCCAAACCAGAAAGCACATTAAAGCAAAGAATAAGAGGAGACCCGTTGGAACAACAACATCCCCGATGCTAAAAGACAGAAAGTTATTCAAAAGCCTGGTAATTCCGCGACCCGCAAGAGATATTTGAACCCTTACTCCCCGACCAATAGGCCAGGCCATCTCCGGACTGGTGTAGGGAAGAAAAAGCCAGGCAATTTTCATAATGGATACCATGGAAAAACCTACATAAGTTGCAATCATCATCTCCGAACCCTTAACTCTATTTAAGAGCCAGCCATAGGCAATACCTGTTAAAAGGGCAAAGGGTATAGAAATAACTATGGCGATAATAAACAGGGTTCCTCCACTAAATACAACGGATTCCCTTAAACGGAAAGCCGCTTCAAGGGCAGTAAGGGTTCCCACAAGTCCGCAGAGGATCCCCAGAGAAACTCCAAAGTTGGGTCCAATTCCTGATTTTATGGCCGGAAGCATTGCCAGAACTAAAACGCCCCACATTCCTATCCTGGCCAGAGAGGAGGTCAAAAGTTCTGCAACATCCAGTTGAAAAACCACTGCCATAATACATAGGAAAATAAAGAAACCGAGAATAATGATCCGGGCCAGGCCAAAATTAGCCAGGAAAGCTTTTCCCATTGATAAAACTTTTTCCTTCACTAGGCTCCCCTCCTTTTCCTTTTGCCCCCCATAAGCAAACCAAAATCAGTATCAGGATCCCCTGGCCTTAGGATTCCGGCAACCTGTCCCTCAGATACTATTGCTATCCTATCACAAACACTGCGCAATTCACCAAGTTCGCTAGAGGTCATTATTATTGTCATTCCCAGTTCCTCGTTAAGACGAACCAGGGTTTCCAAAACCAAACGCTTTGCCCCCACATCAATACCCCTGGTAGGCTCGGAAACAAAAAGAACATCCGGTTCCATGGTTAAAGCCCGGGCAATACATACTTTTTGCTGATTTCCCCCACTCAGTCTTTTCACCATTTGAGCGGGACCTGTGCACCGAATATCGAGTTCTTTAATCATTTTTAAAGCGTGCTGGTTAATTTTTTTATTATCCATTATGCGAATCAAGCCATAATTTTTTAAAAATTTATCCTGATTTTGCAGAGCAGTTATTACAATATTTAATTCAATGGAGGAATCAAGTAAAAGCCCAACCCCCCGCCTATCTTCGGAAACATAGGCAAGAGAATTGGCCATCGATTTGGAGGGATTATTTAGAGGAATTTTTTTCCCATTTATCCACACGCTGCCTGTCGCAGGATATAAGCCCATTATTCCGTTAGCTATTCCAACCTTGCCCTGACCGGCAAGTCCGCCAATTCCAAAAAATTCGCCCTTCCTTACTTCAATGTCAACTCCCCTTACTTTTTCCCCGGGCATATGGACCACGAGGTTTTCGGTTT
>PUKG01000211.1 GCA_003550445.1 Halobacteroidaceae bacterium | reverse complement strand
TCAAAAAGAGCCAGCAATCGGTGGAAGAGATCCACTCAGACCTGGATCAATCCGTACGGGAGGAGGTGATGAACCGGTTTAAATCCAGGAAGACACGCATACTTGTAGCTACAGACGTCATCTCCAGGGGTATAGATGTCGAGGATATCGACATGGTGATCAATTATGACGTACCCCATGATGCGGAAGACTATGTGCATCGCATTGGCCGGACAGCCCGTGCGGGTGCGCATGGAAAGGCCTGTACCCTGATCACACCGGCAGAGGCCGGTAATTTTGCGGCAATTGAGCAATTGCTGGGCAAACCGGTCGACAAACCAGGACTGTCTGAAAGTTTGGGACAAACCCCCAAATATGATCCGGCGCCGGCGGGAAAAAAGAGATTCCATAAAAAACCCTTTCAGCATAAAAAAAGAAGAAAGCCCCGCACCGGCAAAAGCCACAGACGCGACCGGCCGAATAAGCAAGCATAAATTGAAAAGGGGCCGACCAGCAATCAGCCACTTCGGGAGGAATTACAGATTAACATATGGCACAACAAGCTGATATCGTATCCCATCTGAATAAACGGCATATAGCGCCTGCATTCATTCAGCACGAGGAAAAAATCCTGGAGGTGATCAGGCACTTCGACCACCTGGGGTATAAAGTGGGGAAGGGACGGCGAAACATGGTCAAACACATAAAGACCGATGAGTTGGACCTGAATGTAAAATCCTTCCAGCTTCCCAATAAAATCAACAGGGTGGTCTATCGCTTTTTTCGCAAATCAAAAGCCAGGCGGTCTTTTGAATATGCGCAGCATTTGCTGGCTACCGGGATTGGTACGCCGCAGCCTGTAGCCTATTTTGAAGAGCGGAAGGCACTGAGCTTCGGCCGCAGTTTTTTTGTCAGCCTGCAACTGGATGAAGACCTAACCTTCAGAACATTGATTGATGAGCCCGATTATCCTGGTCGCGAGGAGATCATCCGGCAATTTACACGATTTACGCATAAGATGCATGAAGAGGGAATCCTTTTCCTGGATCACTCCCCCGGAAATACGCTGATTAAAAAGGAAAAAGAGGGGGGATACCGGTTTTACCTGGTCGACTTAAACCGGATGAGACACCGTCAAAACCTGGGATTTAAAGCCAGGATGAAGAATTTTGCGCGTTTGACCGCAACCGATGACATCATCGCCATCATCAGTGAGGAATACGCAAACATCACCAACTACAATGCAGCATCCGTGTATGATTGCATCACGCGGCACACCGCTGCCAACCAAAAGAGAAGGCGAAGACAAAAGCGCATCAACAGGAAGCTGGGCAAATACCCGGGCCGGAATGCCTGAATGCCTGGTGTCATATCAACGCCGCTTTAGCATTGACATAAGAAACTAGCTTGCAGGAGTATCCTCCGAATCAGCATCCTCCGTACCTTCCTCTTTCTGCTGATCCGTACCCAGATCTTCAAAAGAGATGTCACTGGCCTTTTTTTCCGGATCTTCTTTTTCGGGTTTTTCTGCTTCGCCAGGTGTACCGGCATCCTGATCCGCCGGCGGGTTTTCCTTCAATACCTCACCCTGCAGCCGTTCGATGGCATCAAAAGATTCATTCAGGGCATCCTTGAACTTGTCAAAGTCCTCCTGGTAGAGAAACAATTTGTGCTTTTCGTAATAAAATTTGCCCGTTTGCTGATTAAATCGCCGCTTACTCTCAGTTATGGTAAGATAGAGCTCGTTGGACCGAGTCGATTTTACATCAAAAAAATAGGTGCGCTTCCCCGCTCTGACCGCTTTTGAATGGATATCATCCCTGGGAGCATTCGTGCCAAAATCTTCCATCATAATTCGTCTGTTTTCTTTCTTTACAAATTAAGTTATCTTGTCCACTTTACAGATTCCACCATATTTGGCAAAAGTAGAGAACGTATTGCCTGTGAAGGCCAATCACAAATTTACGAAATACAAAACAATAAAGAAAAAAAATAACGTACTTTTGCATTGATTTTTAAGGTGGGTTTTGCCGCCAGTTCGGGTTTCAAGACCTTTTAATCACTGTTATAGGAATTGTTTATGATCAACAGAAGACACGTTCGCGTTAAGGTATTGCAAAGCCTGTATGCTTTTCACCAATCACACAACCAGGACCTGAATGCAGGGGTCAATGAGCTGATGAAAAGCATGGAGAAGGTATATGAATTATACCTGTACCAGCTTTCATTACTGGTTGCGATTTTATCCCAGGAAGAGCGCTTCCTTGAAGAAAGAAGCATGAAGCAACTGCCCACGGAAGAAGATTTGCATCCAAATCGGCGATTTGTGGAAAACTCACTGTTGCGCATGCTTGCAGAGGATGAAACCTTGCAAAAACGGGCAGAAGAAAAAGGGATTCACTGGCGGGAAGACATGGAGCTGGTGCGCAAACTCCTCAGGACAATCAAAGAATCCGGTTATTACAAAGCTTATATGGAAACAGAAACCGGAGATCAAAAAGCGGACTTGCGCTTTGTGATCAAAATGATTGAAAAAGACATCATTTCATTTGAGCCCCTTCATTATTTTTATGAAGAAAAAAGCATTTACT
>PUKG01000084.1 GCA_003550445.1 Halobacteroidaceae bacterium | reverse complement strand
TTGATTTTTTAGGAAAGAAACGAAAATCAAAAGACCCGGTCTCTATCTTTTAATAGACCCGGGTCTTTTCAATCCCTTTCTGAAGAATTTTTGGTTTTTATTTTCATCAGCCTTCGAGCTCCCACTTAAGGCATAATTGCTTTATGTAGGCTCTGATGGCTTCCTCATCATACAGTAATTTGGTTTGATATTCTTCTTTACAGATCATTTTTTCACCTCCTATTCAAAACAATTATTTTCCGAACCGGTTTCTTCTATTGCTTTTCCGAGAAATTTCTCTTTCCTTGAGATCGGCTAATAGTTTGTGCTCAAACATGGCTTTACCTCCTTTAAATAATTTTTTACCTTCGTTTTTTGCGCTGTCGTATTTGTGCCGAATGCAGAAGGTTGTCCCTGTGTAATCCTGGGAGAGGGATTGTCGTCATTTTTTCCACCTCCCTCCCTCTCGCCTTTTAGCCCTTACGACCTTTGTGGCGCTGGGCCTGTGCCCGGAGATCCTTAAGTTTCTCTTGTGCAAGTAAATGCTCTAACATTTTGTAGCCCCCTTTCAAAGAATTTAAACATTAATGAGATTATATGATACATTTGATTAATAGTCAAGGAAATTTTTAATGTTTTTCATAAAAAATATTAAAAATTTTAATTGTTTCCTAAGAAATATTTTGAAAACATTTTAACTGATATTCAATTAATCAATTAAAGGGTGACTGCCAGAAAAAAATGTCTCCTTCCCAAAAGTGAGGAAAGTAGGGGGTTGAGGGGAGTTTTGTAATGGTTTTATCCCAGGTTCCGGTTTTTTCATTGTATATTCCCAGGGCTTCCGCTCCGGTTTCGGGGTGGATAAACTTAATTAAAAGTTTATCTTCCTCCCGGTCAAGAATCTCCAGCAAGCGATAATTTTTGGTTTTTTCAATAATTTCTCCCTCCCGGAAAAGAAACAAATCCCCCCCTGGAACCTTTTGAGGGTGGTTTCGGTTGGATAGAAAATAAAGATCGTTATCTTTCCCTTTAAATGGCGACCAGTTCTGGTAAGGGCCGTTTGCTATGGTTTCAATATTGCCATTTGAATCAAAACTGAAAAGATGGCGGTATGGGCCGGTGTCCTTTGCAAAAAAGAGAATACCCTTATCTGGATCGAAAAAGAGGTTACTTAAATATTGGTCGGAACTAAAAATTATTTCCAGTTCAGGATTTTCTTTATTCCCCAGGACAACGTTATACTCATCCCCCTTTCTCCGGACGTAAAAAATCAAGTTATCAGGTCCGAGAGTTGGCCAATCCAGGTAGTCTTTTGAAACTATATATGGAGAAAAATTTTCCTGTTCAGGATCCCAAGCCCCCAGGCTGTGGTAGGTTTCTTCCAGGAAAAAGCTGTGAAAAATAAATAGGTTTTCTTTCCGGGAAAAAGTCGTTGGAGTTGGTATGAAACCGGGTGAAGGGGGAAGTGAAGGATATCCTTCCCTGGAAGCAAAACCATATTTGTCCTGGTTTTGTTCGAGGAAATCCAGGGCGCTGGAAACAACTTTCTGGTGCTGGTGGAGGAGATTTTCGCTTTGCACGGCGATTACCAGTTGATGCATAAGATCCGGCCTTAACCTGTATTTGTCCAGAAGATAGTCAATTACCACAATTCCCAAGGACCTGTTATAACGCCAGTCCATGTCCCTACCAAGCCGCCTTCTGATTACCTCAGGGTCAAAGTTTAAGTTTTCTCTGAGGTGGTTGTGGTATTCATTGCCAAAGAAATAAAGGCCAACAAGGTATTCGGCCTGGAAGTCAGAGAACCAGACATTGTGGGGGGTTAGGGAGTAAAACTGGCGCTGGAAAATATGAACCAGTTCATGGAAAAGGACAAATTCGTTAGTGTAGGGTCGCCGGTTTTCCAGAATAAAGTGGATTCTATTGAATAGAAGAAGTGCGTCAATGCTATCAGGGGCCGAGGGGTGAGGTTTATTTTCCAGGTAATCAAGACGTCCGTCGTAAAAAGTTATATGAATGGGGGAAGGTGGATTAACCCTAAATATTTCCCGGAGTGCTGCCCAATAATCTTCTCCCCGGTCGAGTAAAAATGAAGGAAAATCAGCGTTTCCCCTGAAGGTTCCCTGAAGATTTTGGGCTTCAGCGGGAATTGTAAAGAGAATGGATAACAATATGGTAATTAGGATTGCCCTCCCCATTTTTCTCCCCCCTATAAATGGTTTTTTCGAAAGACAAAAAGGAGCCCCGGCGGGGCTCCTTTGCTTTAAAAACTAATTGATGAACCGAATTGCATTGATACTTCCTTTCCGCTTCCGGTGGCAAGCTTAATATCAGAGATGGTAAAATTAAATATTTCCCAACCCCAGGCTTTTACTCCAAAGCCTGCGAACAGAGAAGGTGTACCTTTGTGAGTGGTAAAGTCAAGGCCAACGGTTATTGGAAGCCACTCCGGGTAGAAAAAGCGGGTTGCAGCAGAAATACCCAGGTGGGAAACAGGAGCCTGGTAAAAACCAATTGTTCCTCCCAGGTGGATGCGGGGATGGGCTACGTAGTGAACTCCTCCTTCAAGACTGATGGGAGTTCCACGGGTTA
>PUKG01000110.1 GCA_003550445.1 Halobacteroidaceae bacterium | reverse complement strand
TCCAATTTCAGTTTCTGCTCTACCAGGCGTTCCTGGAGTTCTTCCAGCATCAGGTCAACAATCTCTTCGATGTGTTTCTGGTTAAGGGCATGGAATACAATTGTTTCATCAACCCGGTTCAAAAATTCGGGACGGAAAGTCCTCCTCAGTTCTGAAGTGACTTTTTCCTTCATTTTCTGGTAGAGTTGTTCCTCGTCCTCTACATGGTCCGCAGGTTGGAAGCCAACCCCACCCTGTTTCTCAATTAAGGTTGCTCCAACATTTGATGTCATAATAACAACAGTGTTTTTGAAATCTACTCTCCGGCCATGGGTATCGGTCAGATTACCATCTTCAAGGATTTGCAGGAGAATATTAAAAACATCAGGATGGGCTTTTTCAATTTCATCAAAAAGGACTACGGAAAATGGACGCCTTCTAACCTTCTCAGTTAATTGCCCGCCTTCTTCGTGACCAACATAACCGGGAGGTGAACCCACCAGTCTTGATACTGCATGCTTTTCCATATATTCAGACATGTCAATTCTGATTAATGCATCTTCATCATTGAAAAGGGCTTCTGCCAGAGCTCTTGCCAGTTCGGTTTTTCCAACTCCGGTAGGTCCAAGGAAAATAAATGACCCAATTGGTCGGCCCGGATCTTTCAAGCCTGCCCTTGCCCGGCGGACAGCACGAGAAACTGCAGTAACCGCTTCATCCTGTCCGATAACCCTCCTATGGAGTTCATCTTCAAGGTTGAGTAATTTCTGGCTCTCTTCGCTGGCCAGTTTGGTTACCGGGATTCCGGTCCACTGAGAAACAATCTGGGCGATATCATCTTCATCAACTGTTAGCTCATCCCGCCCTTTTTTCTTGTCCCATTCTTCTTTCTTTTCTTCAAGCTCTTCTTTTAGTTTCCTTTCATGATCGCGAAGTTGGGCAGCTTTTTCAAACTCCTGGGACCGGATTGCTTCTTCTTTTTCATGTTCAACCTTTTCCAGTTCCTCGGCAAGGCTTTTTATCTCCGGGGGCCTGGTATTTTTCTTAAGCCTGACCTTTGAGCCCGCCTCATCAATTAAGTCTATTGCCTTATCGGGAAGATATCTATCTGTAATATAGCGGTGGGAAAGGCTTACAGCAGCATCAATTGCAGAATCTAATATCTTCACCCGGTGATGGGCTTCATAGTTATCCCGCAAACCTTCCAGGATCTTCTTTGTTTCTTCAGGTGTGGATTCTTCTACCAGAATTGATTGGAAGCGGCGTTCTAAAGCTGAATCCTTTTCAATATATTTTCGGTATTCATTTAGGGTTGTCGCCCCAATGCACTGGAGTTCGCCCCGGGCCAAAGCGGGTTTTAAAATATTGGCCGCATCAATTGCACCCTCTGCCGCACCTGCACCAACAAGGGTATGCAGTTCATCAATGAAAATTATTACGTCTCCTGCCTGTCGAATTTCTTCCATTACCGATTTCATTCTCTTTTCAAATTCTCCCCGATATTTGGATCCGGCAACCAAGGCACTCAGGTCCAGTAAAACCACTCTTTTGTTGAGGAGAATTTCTGGAGCATTTCCTTCCACAATACGCTGAGCAAGACCTTCTGCAATGGCTGTTTTTCCTACGCCGGGTTCTCCGATTAAAACCGGATTGTTTTTTGTTCTCCTGCTTAGAATCTGAATAACCCTTTCTATTTCCCGGGATCTGCCAATTACAGGATCAAGTTTGGTCTCTCGGGCCTGGGTAGTAAGGTCCCGGCTAAATTCGTCCAGGGTGGGAGTGTTGGATTTGGTCTGGCCCCTTGGGGTTTGCTCACCTGACACTCCTCCCAGATGGTTCATAACTTCTTTACGTAAGGTTTCCAGATCGGCTCCCAATTCCGTTAAAACCCTTGCCGCAACCCCTTCTCCTTCTCTGATTAGGCCCAGCAAAAGGTGTTCAGTGCCAATATAATTGTGGTTTAACTGGCGCGCTTCATCAAGGGCAAGGTTTAAAACCTTTTTTGATCGGGGAGTTAATGTGATTTCCGGATTCTGCCCGGCTTCCATCTCTCCTACGTACCGTTCTACACTTTGCCTTACCTGATCCAGGTTTATACCAATAGAACTTAGGGCTTTAGCCGCAACGCCCTGACCCTCCTGGATCAAACCCAAAAGCAGGTGCTCGGTCCCTATATAATTGTGGTTAAGGCGGCGCGCTTCTTTCTCCGCCAACATTAAAACTTTTTGTGCTCTTTCTGTATATCTACCGAACATTTTGCACACCTCCATCCAACTTTTTCTTAATTAATTCCGCCCTTTCAATATCTCTTTCCATTTCATCCAGCTTCCTGTTGGTAATTCTTTGCAGGGTGGCCGGACGGATTAAAACCATTAGCTGGCTTAAAATTGAGGGATCAATATTTTTTACAATTCCCAGGTCAATTCCCATTTTCAGGTCAGATAAAAGGGCAACAGCTTCCTCGCTGGTAATTCTCCGGGCATAAGAAAGGATTCCAAAGGCCCTCCAGATTCTATCCTTGATTTCTATTTCTCGTTCACTCAAAAGGTATTTTCTGGCCTGACGTTCTCTATCTACGACCTGGTCAATTAC